>JACQAI010000074.1 GCA_016195115.1 Pseudomonadota bacterium | reverse complement strand
GCGGCGAACCATCTCCATCACGTGACCCTCCGCTGCCTTCCGGCCGGGCTTCACAACCGGCCGAAGGAGATCCCGGAGACGGTCCGCGCCGCCGTCCAGGAGGCACGCGGCGATTTCGACGACATCCTGATCGGCTATGCCGATTGCGGCACCGGCGGCGAGCTCGACACCGTTCTCACGGAAGAAGGGCTGCAACGGCTCCCCGGCGCCCACTGCTACGCCTTCTACTCTGGCGTGACAGCATTCGAGCGTCGAGCCGAGGAAGATATGCGCGCCTTCTTCCTGACCGACTTTCTGACCCGTCAGTTCGATACCCTGGTGATCGAGGGGCTTTACCGCTACGTGCGCAATCCGATGTATGTGAGCGTGCTGACATTCCTGCTGGGCGAAAGCCTCTTCTTTCAATCCCGCAACTTGCTGGTCTATGCTGCGTGTGTGTGGGTTGGGTTCTTCTTATTCGTCCTGGGTTACGAAGAACCCGCGCTGCGGAGAAAATTCGGCGACTCCTATCGCGATTACTGCCGGCGCGTGCCAAGATGGATCCCGCAAATGCCCCGGCGCTCGAACTGACCTGTATGCGCTTCGACCTCATCACGATTTTCCCGGAATTCTTCGCCGGGCCGCTGGACTACGGCATCGTGCGCCGCGCGCGCGAAGCCGGCCTCGCGGAAACGCACGTCCACGACTTGCGCCACTGGACGCACGACAAGCACCGCACCGTGGACGACCGCCCCTTCGGGGGCGGCGAAGGCATGGTGCTCAAGCCCGAGCCTATCTTCGAAGCAGTAGAAGAATTGCTGCCATCTTCGGCAGGGGCGGCCCGCCGGATCGCCCCGACGGAAGCCGTGGTGCTCCTCTCCGCTTCCGGCAAATTATTCCGCCAGGCCGACGCCCGCCGCCTCGCGCAGCTTGAACGCATGGTGCTCATCTGCGGGCGCTACGAAGGTGTGGACGAGCGCGTCGCTGAGCACCTCGCCACCGACGAATTGAGCATCGGCGATTTCGTCCTCAGTGGCGGCGAGCTCGCCGCCGCCATGATTGTGGACGCGGTCACGCGCCTCCTCCCCGGCGCCCTCGGCAACGAAGACTCCTCCGTCAATGAATCTTTCAGCGGGGAATCTGCCAGCTCTCCACGGTCGCTTCTTTCCACCCTCCAAACTCCAGCCTCCAGCCTCTGCCTCCTGGACTGCCCGCACTACACCCGTCCCGCCGAATTCCGCGGCTGGAGCGTGCCCGAAGTGCTGCTCAGCGGCAATCACGAAGACATTCGCCGCTGGCGCCGTCAGGCCGCGCTCGAAAAAACCCGCCGTAACCGCCCCGAGCTTCTAATTCCCGCAGCGATTCCCGAGCCGCGATGAGTCTGGAAGTGGCGCCAAAAAGGAAAAGGAGCCGTTGGGTTGGGGCCGCCGCGGTCGTGCTCGGGTTGTGGCTGTTCGGCGTCGGCGTCCTGCATATTTTTCACGGAGACTACGTGCTGGCCCCGCCATCCTTTCTGATGGCGACTCTGCTGCTGTATCTCGGGGCTCAAGCGTGGAAGCACATAAAGCCGGCTGGGCATGGAAGCGATCCCACGGCCCCTTCGGCAGACGCGATTGACAACGCCGGACCAAGATGATACTTTTCCACCTTCGATGAATTCGCACCTCCACTGCGGAACCGCTTGCCCCTGCGCCGAGGCCTGCCTGTGTACGGCCATGTGTATGTGTATGAGCCCGGCGAGCGGGCGGGGAGGCTATCTGACCTGATGTAGGTTCCCAGATAGAAAGATTCCCGGGGCCGTTCGCCAACCGCGAACGGCCTTTTTGTTTTCCCCGGCCGAACACCCAGGAGGATTCAAAATGAGCGCCCCAGAAAGACCGATCGCCATCTATCACGAGCACCCCGACTGGTTCCGGCCGCTGTTTGCCGAACTCGACCGCCGGGGTACGCCGGATGTACGGCCGGATCACGCGCTCGGTCGCAGCGATGCGGTCGCGATCGATCCCGATGTCGGCCATGGTCCCTCCAACACTGTCCGAACTTGACATTAATTCGGGACTTGGCAAATTGGCAATATGTCGATGGCTGTGGCGATGCGGGCGCTGGCCAACGAACGGCGGCTCCAGATCCTGGACTGGCTGAAGCGGCCGCGCGCGCACTTTCCGCCCCAGGTCGACGGCGACCTGGTCAAGGATGGCGTGTGCGGCGTGCTGATCGCGGCCAAGCTCGGAATCACCAAGCGCATCAAGCAGTGGACGTTCTACAAGCGCGACGAGGCGCGCATCCGCGCGCTCAAGCGGACCATCCTGGCCAAGGTGTAGACCGAGGCCGACGCCGATTTAGAACGCCCGATCAAACCAAGACCGTCATCCCGGCGAAAGCCGGGATCCAGGATCACGAGCCCGGTGTCGGTATCTGGTCCTCTGGATCCCGGCTTTCGCCGGGATGACGGGAGAGTGAGGGATTCAATCCCTTGCTCCACACTCTGACGCAGGGAACGCGGTGGGACAGCGTGGCGCTACTTCAGCGCCGGCATGACCTCGCGGCAGAGCAGCTCGAAGCTGCGCATCTCGAGCGCGGCCGGGATGCGGCCGCCGGGATTGAGCTCGGCGATGATGCCGTCGAGCTCGAGCGCGTCGCGGATCTCCTTGAGGCGCTGGATCACGACGTCGGGCGTGCCGGCGATGATCTTCTTCGCCAGGATCTCGTCGTAGGACAGGCTGGCCATGCGCTGGGCCTGGGCGCGCCGCAGCTCCGGCTCGTTGGTGCCGGCGCGGCCGGCACCGGCAAGCGCGAGACCGGATTGGCGCTCCATGAAGTACGTCAGGCTCTCGCGCGGCTCCTCGGCGGCGCCCTGCGCGGTGGTCGAGACGTAGACCGGGATGCGGATGTAGGCGCTGGGATTTCCGGCGTGGCCGGCCTCCCGCCATGCCGCCCGATAGCTCGCCAGCTGCGCGGCGAGCTCCGAGACCTCGGCGAGGCGCAGCCCGACGAACACCTGGAGCCCCATCTTTCCAGCCGCCGGAAACGTCTCGCCGCTGGTCACCGCCATGCGCATCGGCGGGTACGGCTGCTGATACGGCCGCGGCGCGACCAGCGCGCGCTTGAAGCTGTAGAACTTGCCCTCGTAGCCGAACGGCTCGCCACGCCAGGCCTGGCGGATGATGTCGAGCGCCTCGAGGAAGCGCGCCTGGCTCTCGCCGTAGGGCACGCCGTAGGTGTCGTACGAGGCCGCGACGCCGCTGCGCCCGACGCCGAACTCGAAGCGCCCGAGGCTGAGCTGGTCGACCGTCGCGACCTCCTCGGCGATGCGCAGCGGATGATCGAGCGGCAGCACCTTGACGGCGGAGCCGACGCGCACGCGCTTGGTGCGGCTGGCGATCGCGGTGGCGACCTGCAGCGACGCCGAGATCACCGAGCGGGTCGGCGTGAAATGGATCTCGCCGAGCCAGACGCAGTCGGCGCCCCAGGCGTCGGCCTTGTCGGCCAGCTCGAAGATGTCGCGGAACGCCGACGCTTCGTCGGTCGTGCCGTGTCGCTTCTCCTCGACGAAAACCCCGAAATGCATGGGCTCGCTCTCAGACCACCTCGATGGTGACCGCGCGATCGGGTCCGGTCAAGCGATGGGGCTTTTCCCGGGGCGCTCGCGGGGGCGGTGCCCCCTGCCGCGCCGCGCCCTACTTGTCGCCGGAGAACAGGCTGCCGACCTTCTTGAAGAAGCTCTCGGCGCCGTCGCGGAAGCCCTTGGTGCTGCGGTCGAGCCAGTTGCCGGTATCGTGGGCACCCTGCTCGATCGCTGCGCCGGTCTGCTGCGCGCCCTGCTTGATCGCCTGGCCGGCCGGCTCGGCGCGCTCCTGCACCGCGGCGCCGACCTCCTTGGCGGTGCGCTCGATGGCGGCGCCGGTGTCCTGGGCGCCTTGCTTGATCGATTCGCCGACATCCGCGGCCCGGCTGCCCGCCGCCGCCAGGGCGACCACCATCGCGATCACGACCGCGCCGCGCCTCGAACCCGTCATCTCCGTCCTCCATCGGCCCGCTATCCCGCACGGGCTATCTATAACGCTTGAACCGGCGCACCGGCTCCGGTTGCCCTCGCGGTCGCCGCGCGGGCATGATCGCGGGCCGCCGGGCTCGCCGGAGGACACCGCCGATGCGCCCCCTTGCCGCCGCGCTCACGCTCGCCATCCTGACCGCCATGCCCGTGACCCCATCGGCCCAACCCGCGCGGAAATGGGTGACCAGCTGGGCGGGTTCCGTCCAGGGCCCCTACCCGATCGGCAATCCGTCGGCCCAACCCGACCTGCGCCTGGTCTTTCCCGACCCCGCGATCGGCGCGCGCGACCAGACCTTCCGCCTGATCGTGCGCCCCGACCTGTGGGGCAAGCAGCTGCGGCTGCGCTTCTCGAACGCGCTCGGCACCCGGCCGGTGAGCTTCGACGGCATCCATGTCGGCGTCCAGCTGAGCGGCGCGGCGCTGCTGCCCGGCACCAACCGCCCGGTCGCGTTCGCCGGCAAGCCGAGCGTCACGGTGCCGCCCGGTGAATCGGTGTGGAGCGATGCCGTGACCCTGCCGGTCGCGGCCAGCGGCACGGCCACGCTGGCCGGACGCAAGCTCGCGGTCAGCTTCCACGTCGCCGGCGACAGCGGCCCGATGACCTGGCACGCCAAGGCGCTGACCAGCTCGTACGTCACCGCGCCGGGCACCGGCGCGGTCGGCGCCGCCGAGGACGAGAGCCGCTTCCCCTACAGCACGGCGTCCTGGTACTTCCTCGACGCGCTCGACGTCATGGCGCCGGCCGACACCCGCGTCGTCGTCGCGTTCGGCGACTCGATCACCGACGGCACCGCCTCGACCTTGAACGGCGACGACCGCTGGCCCGACGTGCTGTCGCGCCGGCTGCACGCAACCCACGGCGACACGGTCGTCGTGGTCAATGCCGGCATCGGCGGCAACCGCGTGATCGGGCCGGCCGACTACGCGCCGCAGAACCCAATACCGGGCGGCCCGGCGGCGGTGCAGCGCCTCGAGCGCGACGTGCTCGGCCTGTCCGGCGTGACGGCGGTGATCTGGCTCGAGGGCATCAACGATCTCGGCCGCGCCGGCAACGCCACGGCCGAAGCCGTGATCGTCGGCTATCGAGACGGCGTCGCGCGCCTGCGCGCGCGGCTTCCCGGCGTCCGCGTGATCGGTGCCACCGTGACCTCGGCGCTCGGCAGCAGCAGCCCCAACCATGGCTTCGCCGATCAGGAGACCAAACGTCAGGCGCTCAACGCCTTCATCCGCAACGGCGGCCTGTTCGACGGCGTCGCCGACTTCGATCGCGTCACGCGCGACCCGGCGACCGGCGAGCTGCGGCCCGAGTTCGTGCCCGACAGCACGATCGGCAACCCCGGCGACAAGCTGCACCCCAACCGCGCCGGCTACCTCGCCATGGGCCTGTCGATCGACTTGGAGCTGCTGGTCGGCAAACCCGCGCCGGCGGCGCGGCGGTAGCCAGGAGCGAGGCACCCCGCTTCACCAAAACCAACCGTCATCGTCGCGCCTCGAGCACGATGCGTTCAAGGCGACCCGATCGCAAAACAAAACCGTCATCCCGGCGCAAGCCGGGATCCAGGATCACGAGCCCGGTGTTGGTATCTGGTCTCCTGGATCCCGGCTTTCGCCGGGATGACGGGAAGAGGGAATGATCCGATCTGACCCGATCACACTCTGGCGCGCGGATGACGATCGAGGGTATGGCGTGGGCGGCGGCGGCGCGTCGGCCGCGCGTCACCCTGCGCCCATGCGCGCGATGGTGTCGGTGGTCGAGTGGCCGGCCGCAAGCTTGGCGAGGTAGACGCGGCCGCCATAGCGCTGCACGACCTCGGCGCCGACGACCTCGGCGAGCTTGTAGTCGGCGCCCTTGACCAGCACGTCGGGGCGGACCGCCTCGATCAGGCCGATCGGGGTGTCCTCGGCAAAAATCACCACGGCGTCGACGTGAGCGAGCGAGGCCAGCACCACGGCGCGCGCGGTCTCGGCCTGGATCGGCCGCCCCGGCCCCTTGAGCCGCTTGACCGAGGCGTCGGAGTTGAGCCCGACGACCAGCCGGTCGCACTGCGCGCGCGCCTGCGCCAGCAGCGACACGTGGCCGGGATGCAGCAGGTCGAAGACGCCATTGGTGAAGCCGATCTTGAGGCCCTGGACGCGCCAACCGGCAATCCGCTCCATCGCCGCCGGCAGGGTCATGACTTTGCTCTCGCCCTGGGCCAGGTCTTGGGTCTGCAGCGCGGTGACGATCTCGGCCGCATGGATCACGGCGGTGCCGACCTTGCCGACCACGATGCCGGCGGCGACGTTGGCCAGCATGCTGGCCTCGGGCAGCGCCACGCCGGCGCCGAGCGCGGCCGCCAGGGTCGCGATGACCGTGTCGCCAGCGCCCGAGACGTCGAACACCTCGCGCGCCTCGGCGGGCAGATGCACGGCCGCGCCGTCGCGCACGATCAACGTCATGCCGTCATCGCTGCGCGTGACCAGAAGCGCGTCGATCGCGCAGCGCGCGAACAGCGCGCGACCCGCGGCCACCACTTCGTCGTCCGTGCCGGTCGGCAGCCCGGTCGCCTCCAGCAGCTCGCGACGGTTGGGCGTCAGCAGGCTGGCGCCGGCGTAGCGCGCGTAGTCGCGGCCCTTGGGGTCGATCACGATTTGGGCGCCCCTGGCGCGCGCCGCGGCGATCAGCGCGACGGTGTCTTCGGCGCCGAGCACGCCCTTGCCGTAGTCCGACAGCACCATGACGGAGTGATCGCGCAAGGCCTCCTCGGCACGGCGCACCAGCTGGTCGGCGCCGAGCCGCGGCTCGAGCCCCACCT
>JACQAI010000748.1 GCA_016195115.1 Pseudomonadota bacterium | reverse complement strand
GTTCGCGGCCGCGAACGCACAGGTTGCGTCTGCAATACAAGCTGCCCAAGCTGCTCCGCATGCCGCCAACGCCTCGACTTGGTCCTCGTCCGTTGCCGCTGCACCTGGGCACGGCCCTGATGACGTGGGCGAGCTCAGAAAGCGCGTGGCGGCTCTCGAAGAGCGGGTCGCCCAGCTCGAATCAAGGCTCGGCCCTCGCTGATCTCCTGAAGGAGATCGCCGCGGTCGACAGCGGCCGCTTCGAAGCGGCGCTTCATCGCGAGATCGGCCGCCGCATGGAACGCTTGGCGGAGGGCGTGGTGGCCTATCGCCGCCATCCCTTCCATCGCGACCTCGAGAATCCACCCGCGGCATGGAGCGAGGGCAACACGCGCCTGCTCGACTACGGCGCCATCCATCCCGCCGCGCGGCGTCGGGGTGCGCGTGCGGTCCTGGTCGTGCCGTCGTTGATCAATCGCGCCTTCGTGCTCGACCTGTCGGCCGAGCGCAGCCTGCTGCGCCACTTGGCGCGCGCCGGCGTACGGCCGCTGCTGGTCGACTGGGGCAAGCCGGGCGACGTCGAGGCGACCTTCACGCTGACCGACTACATCGCGGGACCGCTCGAAGGCGCGCTCGACCACGCGCTGACCATCGGGCGCGGCCCGGTCGGCGTGATCGGCTACTGCATGGGCGGGCTGCTGGCGTTGGCGCTGGCGCTGCGCCGCCAGGCCGACGTCGCGCAGTTGACCCTGCTCGCGACGCCGTGGGATTTCCACGCCGATCACGCCTTGGCGCGGCGCGTCGCGGCGGCGCTGCCGTGGCTCAACCTGATCACCGACGCGCTCGGCGCGATGCCGGTCGATCTGGTGCAGAGCCTGTTCTTCGCGCTCGACCCCTATCTGGTGACGCGCAAGTTCGAGGCTTTGGCCGAGAGCGACGCCGCGTCGCCGACCTTCACGGCCTTCGTCGCGCTCGAGGACTGGATCAACGACGGCGTCATGCTGGCCGGCGCGGTGGCGCGCGAATGCATGGCCGGCTGGTACGCCGCCAACACGCCGGCGCGGCTGGCCTGGCGGGTCGCCGGTCGGATCGTCGATCCCGGCCGCTTCAGGCGGCCGTCGCTGGTCGTCGTGCCGGCGCACGACCGCATCGTGCCGCCGGCCTCGGCCGAGGCGCTCGCCCAGGCGCTGCCCGGCGCGCGCACCTTGCTGCCGCCGCTCGGCCACATCGGCATGGTGGTGTCGAACGGCGCCCGCACCAGCGTCTGGGAGCCGCTCGCCGCCTGGTGCCGCGAGCAATCGGCATAGCGGGTATGCGGGTGAATCGCGCGCATGCACGGCTGAAATGGCCGCGCTTGCTTCCCAAATAGCCATCGCGCCTAATGTCCAAACCCGAGACCCCCGACGGAGGGATCAGCCCATGACCGATGTCGTGATTGCCGCCGCGGCGCGCACCCCGGTCGGCTCGTTCAACGGCCTGCTGGCCAGCGTGCCGGCGCACTATCTCGGCGAGGTCGTGATCAAGGAGCTCCTGAAGCGCGCCAAGCTCGAGGCGGGCGACGTCTCCGAGGTTATCCTCGGCCAGATCCTGACCGCCGGCACCGGCCAGGGTCCGGCGCGCCAGGCTGCGATCAAGGCCGGCATCCCGGTCGAGCGCACCGCCTACGGCATCAACCAGCTGTGCGGCTCGGGCCTGCGCGCGGTCGCGCTCGGCTTCCAGGCGATCCGCAACGGCGACAGCGAGATCGTGATCGCCGGCGGCCAGGAGAGCATGAGCCAGGCGCCGCATGCCTTGTATCTGCGCGGCGGCGTCAAGATGGGCGACGCCCAGATGCTCGACACCATGCTGAAGGACGGCCTGATCGACGCCTTCCACGGCTACCACATGGGCAATACCGCCGAGAACGTCGCGCAGAAATATCAGATCACGCGCGAGCAGCAGGATGCGTTCGCCGCGGCGTCGCAGCAGAAGGCGGAAGCGGCCCAAAAAGCCGGCAAGTTCAAGGACGAGATCGTTCCGGTGACGATCGCTGGGCGCAAGGGCGACACCATCGTCGACACCGACGAGTATCCCAAGCACGGCACCACTGTCGAGACATTGGCCAAGCTGCGCGCCGCGTTCGACAAGAACGGCAGCGTCACCGCCGGCAACGCCTCGGGCATCAACGACGGTGCCGCCGCGGTCGTGCTGATGAGCGCCGCCGAGGCGGCCAAGCGCGGCCTGACGCCGCTCGCGCGCATTGTCTCCTGGGCGACGACCGGCGTCGATCCGGCGATCATGGGCACCGGGCCGATCCCGGCCAGCCGCGCCGCGCTCAAGAAGGCCGGCTGGTCGAAGGACGACCTCGACCTGGTCGAGGCCAACGAGGCATTTGCCGCGCAGGCTTGCGCGGTCAACAAGGACCTCGGCTGGGATCCCGCCAAGGTCAACGTCAACGGCGGCGCGATCGCGCTCGGCCATCCGATCGGCGCCTCGGGCGCGCGCGTGCTCACCACGCTGTTGTTCGAGATGCAAAAGCGTCAGGCCAAGAAGGGCCTGGCGACCTTGTGCATCGGCGGCGGCATGGGCATCGCGATGTGCGTCGAGCGGGGGTAAACCCGCAGCCGTCTGCTACACCCGTAGACCGGCGGCCCTCAGGCCGCGCCGCGTGCCGTCGGCCAGGCGGTCGAGGTCATCGCGGGTCGGCGTCAGGAGCGGGGTCAGCTTGAGGTCGAGGTCGCGGCGCATCAGCCGGGCAAGATAGAGCACCGCGATCCAGCGCCCGACGACATAGGCGGTGGCGACGCCGGCCAGGCCGAACGCCGGCACCAGCGCCGCCAGCAGCCCGGCATTGACCGCGAGCGTCAGGAGCTCGCCCTTCGAGAGCGCCAGTGGCCGGTCGTAGGCCTTGAAGGCGAGCACGAAGAACTCCTTGATCGCGATCGGCAGCGCACCGAGCAGCAGGATGCGGACGACCGGCGTCGCCTCGACGAAGGCGCTGCCGAACAGCAAGCCGATCAGCCAGGGCGCCAGCGCATACAGCACCACTGTCGTCGCGATCATCAGGACCAGGGTCAGGCGCAGATAGCGGCCGATCACGGCCGGCCGGTCGGCCGCCGACGCCGCGGCGGCGCGCGGCCAGGCGACCATGGCGACCGAGTTGGCCAGCGTCGCGGTGATCTGGCTGACCGTCACGGCGACGACGTAAAGGCCCATCGCCGCGGCGCTCAGCGCGCCGGCGACCAGCATTTGATCGATCCTGCCGTTCAGCATGCTGATCACGCTGCCGACGTGGATGCGCGCGCCGTAGTGCAGCATGCGCTTGGCGGTGTCGAGCGCCAGCCGCCAGCCGGCCCAGCCGGCGCCGATGCACACCAGCAGGGCAATCACCAGCGGCGGCACGTGCGACACCAGATAGGCGACGCCGAAGCCCGTGACGCTGACGGCGCCGAGCGCCAGCGCGATCAAGATGAAGGCGACGTAGCCGACGCCGAGCGCGACGCGCAGGCCGTTCCAGGCGCCCATGCGGTGATGGCCGCGCAGCATCTCCTGGAACACCAGGCCGAGGATGTGCAGCGGGATTAGCCACAGGAGCAGCATCGCGAGCCCGCGCGTCTCCTCGGAATAGCCGGCATAGGCGAGCGGGACGACGACCGCCCAGCCCGCCAGCATGGCGAGCGCGGCGGCGCCCAGGCCGAGCCACAGCCCGGCGGCGAACACGCGCTCGGGCGGCTCCTGGCGGTTGGCGCTGTAGTACAGCACGGCGTCGCTCAGCCCGAGCAGCAGCAGATAGGCGAGGGTCGATGGCCACAGAATCGCGACCGCCAGCGCGCCGCGGCCCTCGGGCAGCAGCAGCCGCGCGGCCAGCAGCCCGCTCGCCAGGTTGGCGAGCTGCAGGACGCCGGTGGTGAGGACGGTGATGAACAGGGCCTTCATGGCGCGACGGGCTCGCTTGTAGCGCGTTTTTTACGCGTTTACGACCCGAGCGCGGCAGGGGGCGGAGCCCCCGCGAGCGCACCAAACGCCCCAGCGCGGGCCGGTGGCCCGCCGCGCGCGCGTTTTGGGGGCGCCCGCGGGGCTTGCACCCCTGCCGCGCGGGGCAGCGAATCGCTTGCGCGGCGGCGCGCGGCCGACATACTGCGCGCCAACGGCCCCGCGGCCGCGCGCGGCGACGGACAGACGACGAGGATCAGCATGACCCGCTACAAGCGCATCATGATCAAGCTGAGCGGCGGCGCGATGGCCGGCAGCGGCAGCGCGATCTTCGACAAGGAGGCGATCGAGCACATCGTGGCGCAGATCCTGTCGGCCACCGAGCTCGGCTGCCAAGTCGCCCTGATGGTCGGCGGCGGCAACATCTTTCGCGGCAACATCGCCGAGCAGTGGCGCATCGAGCGCGCCGAGGCCGACAACATGGGCATGCTCGGCACGGTGATCAACGGCGTCATGCTGCGCGCTGCGATCAACGCCAAGGTCGATACCGACGTGCGCGTCATGACCGCGATCCAGATCAACCAGATCGCCGAACCCTACATCCGCCTGCGCGCCGCCCGTCACCTCGACAAGGGCTCGATCGTGGTGCTGGTCGGCGGCATCGGTCAGCCCTACGTGACCACCGACTATCCCGCGGTGCAGCGCGCGCTCGAGATGCGCTGCGAGGCGATCCTCGCCGCCAAGCACGGCGTCGACGGCGTGTTCACCGACGACCCCAAGGCGAACCCGGCGGCGCGGCGCTACAAGAGCCTGACCTACGACGACGTGATCAGCCAGGACCTGCGCGTGATGGACCAGTCCGCCATGCTGCTGGCGCGCGACCACGGGCTGCCGATTCACCTGTTCAACTTCGACCGCCCGGGCTGCATCCGGCGGATCTGCCTGGGCGAGGACACCGGCACCTACATCGGTCGCGATGCGACCTTGAGCCTGGCCCGCGAGGCCGACGGCTGAGCGGCTGCCGGCGGCGCCGTTGCCGGCTTGCGCCGAAACGTGATCTGATCGAGGAAACAAGGGCGTAAGGGAGACGAGCGATGGCGCGCGTGGCTTTGGTTACCGGCGGCACCCGAGGCATCGGTGCGGCGATCGCCAAGCTCTTCAAGGACGCCGGCTACCAGGTGTGCGCGACCTACGCCGGCAACGACGAGGCGGCCGCGCGCTTCAAGGCCGAGAGCGGCATTCCGGTCGAGAAGTGGAATTGCTGCGATATGGACGGCTGCACGGCGGGGGTCGGAAGAGTCGAAAAATCGCTCGGGCCGGTCGACGTCCTGGTCAACAACGCCGGCATCACGCGCGACGGCACGTTCCACAAGATGAGCGAGCAGCAGTGGGACGAGGTGGTCGACACCAACTTGAAGTCGTGCTTCACGATGACGCGCGCGGTGATCGAGGGCATGCGCGAGCGCAGCTTCGGGCGCATCATCACCATCGGCTCGATCAACGGCCAGCGCGGCCAGTACGGCCAGGTCAACTACTGCGCCGCCAAGGCCGGCATCATCGGCTTCACCAAGGCGCTGGCGCTCGAGACCGCCACCAAGGGGATCACGGTCAATGTCGTGGCGCCCGGCTATGTCGACAC
>JACQAI010000747.1 GCA_016195115.1 Pseudomonadota bacterium | reverse complement strand
GGCGATCCCCTACGTCGGCGACTACATCGTGACCTGGCTGTGGGGCGGCTTCGCGGTCGACCAGCCGACCTTGAACCGGTTCTACTCGCTCCACTATCTGCTGCCGTTCGTGCTCGTCGCGGTGGTGGTGCTGCACATCGCGGCGCTGCACACCCACGGCTCGAACAATCCGCTCGGCATCGATCGCAAGGGCCCGCAGGACAGCATCCCGTTCCACCCGTACTACACGGTGAAGGATCTGTTCGGGCTCGGCGTTTTCCTGATCGTCTACGCGGCGTTCGTGTTCTACGCGCCCAACCTGCTCGGCGAGCCGGACAACTACATCCCGGCAAATCCGCTGGTGACGCCGGCGCACATCGTGCCCGAGTGGTACTTCCTGCCGTTCTACGCGATCCTGCGTGCGACCCCCGACATCCTGTTCATTCCGGCCAAGCTCGCCGGCGTGATCCTGATGTTCGGCTCGATCCTGTTGCTCGTGGTGTTGCCATGGCTCGACACCTCGAAAGTGCGCAGCGCGCGCTTCCGGCCGATCTACAAGCACGTGTTCTGGCTGATCGTGATCGATTCCGTGGTGCTCGGCTGGTGCGGCTCGCAGCCCCCGGAGGGTATGGCGCTGGTGATCGGCCGGGTCGCCACCGCGTACTATTTCATCCACTTCCTCATCATCGTGCCGCTGATCGGCAAGCTCGAGCGGCCGCTGCCGCTGCCGACCTCGATCGGCACGCCGGTGCTACAGGGCGGAGGCGCCGGAGGCGTATCGTCGGCCCGCATGGAGAAGCCGTAACATGCGTCGCTTGCACATTGGCCTGATCGCGCTCGCGGTTGCTTTTGGAGCGCCCGGCGCGCGCGCCGCCGAACATGTCGACTTGCTGAAATCGTCGTGGTCGTTCGGCGGTCTGTTCGGCACCTACGACCGCGCCGCCGCCCAGCGCGGCTTCAAGGTCTACAAGGAGGTTTGCGCGACCTGCCACGCCCTGTCGTTGATCTCGTTCCGCAATCTTGGCGGGCCGGGCAGCATGGGGGGCGGCATCGGGTTTAGCGGTGACGAGGTCAAGGCGATCGCCGCCGACTACAAGGTCATGGACGGTCCCAACGACGCGGGCGAGATGTTCGAGCGGCCGGCGCGGCCGAGCGATTTCTTCCCCAAGCCGTTCCCCAACGAGAAGGCGGCGCGGGCCAACAACAACGGCGCCTATCCGCCCGACCTGTCGTTGATTACCAAGGCGCGCGCCGACGGCGCCAACTACCTGTTCTCGCTGCTGCAGGGCTACAGCGACCCGCCGGCGGGCGTGAAGCTGATGGAAGGCATGAACTACAACAAGTACTTCGCTGCCGGCGACCATCAGATCGCCATGCCGCAGCCGCTGCAGCCCAATCAGGTGGCCTACGACGACGGCACCGCATCGAGCCTGGCCCAGGAGGCGCACGACGTCGCGACTTTCCTGTCCTGGGCCGCCGAGCCCGAGCTCGAGGCGCGCAGGCGCATCGGCCTCGAGGCCATCCTGTTCCTGATCGTGCTGACCGCCATGCTCTACGGCGTCAAGCGCAAGGTCTGGGCCGCGGTCCACTGAGCTGCCGGTGCCAGGACCGACCCGAAGAGCCGCTCCTCCGAGCGGCTCTTTCGTTTTTGGCCCCTGCCGGCTGGACAATCGGCCCCACCGGTCGATTTTGACATCAAGACATCAAATCATGTATGCTTTGATGCATGCGAACGACCCTGACGATTGACGATGACGTCGCCGCGACGTTGGTACGCCTGCGGCGTGCCCGAGATGCGAGCTTGAAAGATCTCATCAATGAAGCGTTGCGCCGTGGCCTTCAGGAGATGAGCGCTCGCCCGAAGCGGCGCGGGAGCTTCCGCACGAAATCGGTGACGCTTGGCCGCTTGCGGATAGGCAGTATCGACAACGTCGCCGAAGCGCTCGCGATCGCGGAGGGCGAGGGATTCAAGTGATATTGGTCGACGCCAATATCCTGATCTACGCCCATGTCGACTCGTTCGCTCAACATCAAGTCGCGCGCGATTGGCTCGATGAGCAGCTGAGCGGAATCGCACGCGTCGGCCTGCCGTGGGAGAGCGTACTCGCATTTCTGCGCCTCGTGACGAATCCCCGGGTGTTCGAGAGGCCGGAGCCGGTGACCGAAGCTTGGCGGCAGGTCCGCTCATGGTTGGCGTGCGAGGCGGTTTGGACACCTCAGGCGACGGAGCGTCACGCCGAGGTGATGGACGCGTTCCTCGCGCTCCCCGGAATCCATGCCAATCTCGTACCTGACGCGCACCTCGCCGCGCTGGCGGTCGAACACGGGCTGACCGTATGCTCGGCTGACGGGGATTTCGCACGGTTTCCCGGCGTACGGTGGCTCAATCCGCTCAGCCAGTGATCCGAAGGCTGCCCTTCCCGTGGCGCCGATCGGGGCAGTCTGCAACACTTGGTGCAGAGGGGATGGTGGGAGAGTGCACGTCATGACTTCGGTTCCGCCGCTGGTCGGCGTCATCGGCGGCAGCGGCATCTACGCCATCGACGGGCTCGCCAACGTGCGCTGGGAGCGCGTGCTGTCGCCGTTCGGCGAGCCGTCCGACGACCTGATGTTCGGCGAGCTCGGCGGCCAGCCGCTCGTGTTCCTGCCGCGTCACGGCCGCGGCCACCGCGTGCCGCCGTCGGAGCTCAACTTCCGCGCCAACATCGACGCGCTCAAGCGGGTCGGCGTCACCGACATCCTGTCGGTCAGCGCGGTCGGCTCGCTGCGCGCCGACCTGCCGCCGGGCGCCTTCGTGATCGTCGACCAATTCATCGACCGCACCTTCGCGCGCAACAAGTCGTTCTTCGAGAGCGGCCTGGTCGCCCACGTCTCGATGGCCAACCCGGTGTGCCGCCGGCTCGGCGATGCCCTCGAGCAGGCGGCGCGCGATCTCGCGCTACCCTACAAGCGCGGCGGCACCTACATGGTGATGGAAGGCCCGCAGTTCTCGACCCGCGCCGAATCCGAGCTCTATCGCGCCTGGGGCTGCTCGGTGATCGGCATGACCAACATGCCGGAGGCCAAGCTCGCCCGCGAGGCCGAGATGTGCTACGCGACGATCGCCATGGTCACGGACTACGACTGTTGGCACGACGACCATGAGGCGGTCACGGTCGACGCGGTCATCAAGGTGCTGCTCGACAACGCCGACAAGGGGCGCGCGCTGGTCAAGCGCGTCGCGCCGGCGCTCAAGGGTCGCGGCGGCCCCTGTCCGCACGGTTGCCACAGCGCGCTCGACAGCGCCCTGATCACCGCGCCCGAGGCGCGCGATCCGGCGATCATCCGCAAGCTCGATGCGGTCGCGGGCCGCGTCCTCAAGCCGGCACGATGAACGTCGACGGCAAACCGTACCGCACGATCTGGCTCGAGCCCGACGGCTGGGCGGTCGGCATCATCGATCAGACCCGGCTGCCGCATCGCTTCGAGACGCGCCGGCTCGAGACGCTCGACCAGGCGGCCCATGCGATCCGCGCCATGCTGGTGCGCGGCGCGCCGCTGATCGGCGTCGCCGCGGCCTACGGCATGGCGCTGGCGCTGCGC
>JACQAI010000746.1 GCA_016195115.1 Pseudomonadota bacterium | reverse complement strand
CGTCGGCAGGAAGTGGGCAAACGGATAGCAGAGCACAGCGGCTTTTTCCGCATCGGTACCGTGGTCGAGGCACCCTGGATGGAGGTGCTGCACGAGGTCGAAGCAGCGACCCAGATGCTTGAACAGGTCGCCCGGCTTGAACGCCGCGATGTACCAGGCGTCGGTGTAGCCTTTGACCACTCGCGTACCGAGTTGACGGCGCGCCGTCTCAAGCACCGTCGCGATGTCGTCGGCGAAGCGGGGGTCGGCCGAGACGCCGGACATGAACAGCTCGTCATAGTAGATGATGTCGGGCTTGAAGCTCCAGATGGTTTGCTGCAGCGCCGCGACGTAGTTGTCCAAGGTCGGCCCCGGCGGCACCACCGAGTTGACCTCGAGAACCTCGAAGCCGAGGTTCGCCGCTGAATGCGCCAGCCGATAACCGACCTCGTGCGTGCGCGCCGGATTGTTGACGTAGGAGTAGCGTCGGACGAACAACACGCGGCGCCCCTGGCAGCGATCGCGCAGGGTCGCGACCGGCCAGGCGGCAGTGCCCTCGCGCTCGATGAACGGCGGCGGTCCGTCATTTTGTGCGCCGGCAGGAACGTCGCATCGCGAGCGCCGATCCAGCATGCCGTTGTCGTAGGTCAGGCTGATCGGTCCATCGCAGGGTGCGATCAGGCGCAACAGGCAGCTGGCGCGTCGAAACTCGCCGGCGCGGCAGCATTCGATCGCGCGCAGCTTGATGTCGTGGACCACGCTGGCGAAGTGCGGCGAGGGGGCACCGAGCTCGACGTCGGGCGGCGCGGATAGATCGTCGTCGGAGAGCTCGATCTCGCAACGCGCGATGATCAGCGGCGCCATCAGTTCTTTGGCGAGCACCGGATTGCTGTCTCGGAGATGGCGAAAGATCGCCAGAGCCGAAGTCCAATCGCGCGCCTGATAAGCCGCCGTGGCACGCGTGACGAGCCCCGTCACCAGAACTTCGTTGAGCTTCGCGAGTTCGGCAATCACGCGGGCCTCGGCTGCATCATCGCGGCCGGTATGCTACATGACCGCGATTGGACCGGCCAAGCCCGGCGTTGCCACCAGCGCGCCGCAGGGGCGATGTTCGCGGGGGCTTGCGCCGCCCACTGCGTGCTACGGCGCCGAGACCGCGAGCTTGTGCTCCAAGGCCTCGATCAGTGCGTTGAACTGACCGCCGTTGGTGTGTAGCACCCCGGCGAAGTCGGCGCTCAACAGCTTGCTCATGCTGATCGCCGCGGCGACGACATCGTTGATCCGATACGCGCCGTCATCGGACCGGCCGACCATGAAAAGGACGGCGTGGCGTGGCCCCTCTGACAGCTGAACGTCGGTGCGCACCACCGTCACGGCCCCGTCGTGCTCGACCACGGCGGTCGGGCCAAACTGGAGCGCGCCGCCGAGCTTGGCAATCGGACCGGAGTAGCCGGCGCACACAAAGCTCTCGAACAGCGCCAGAAAGGTCGCCTGCTGCTCCGGCGTGGCACGGCGCCAATGGGTGCCCAGGCTGTCGCGGCCGACACGCGGCAGATCAACATAGTGATCGAGCAGCCCGCGCAGCTGCTCGGTCGCCTCGGCGCGCGACAGCTGGCCCTGGCTGAAGACCTGGGCGGTGTCGTGCAGCGCGGCCTCGACCAGGCGCTGGGCGCCCTCGGTCGCCGCCTGGGCGTCGGCCGTGCCGGGACCGGCCAGCACCAGAAGCACGGCCGCCAGGCTGCCGATCATCGCCGGCACGGTGCGTCGCCGGCGGCTGGCCGGGCGATCGGACGGCGGCGTGTCCGGGCCATTTGGCGCGCTCATCGCGGCCCGCCGGTGGATCGCTGTCCGACACGTCATGGCCTTCCTCCTACCCCAGTCGCAGCGAGACTAGGCAAATGTCAGGCAAATCGCTGTGATGTGGTTCACACCCTGACGGTGTTTTTCGCGTGATCGGCGCTATCGTCGCCAGCGATTACGCCGCTGGCGCCGCGCCCGAAGGGGGGAGCCCTGATGTCCGCACGATCGATGTCCCTGAGAAGCTGGGCCGTGCGCGCCGAGACGCGGCGGTTCTATGCCCTTTTCTATCACCAGGAACCAAGCGACGCGCAGCTCGACGAGCTTCTCGCCGGTTCCCGCTGATCGTCGATTCGCGTGGACATTTCAGGCCGGCGCGCGCGTGCGCTAAGCTGCCGCCCGAGATGACGACGCCCGCCGCAGAGCAAGCCGAGGCCCTGATCGCGGCCGCCGATCGCCTGTACCAGGCGCGCGACTGGGCCGCCGCGCTCGACCATTACCGCCGCCTCGAGGCGCTGGCGCCCGCGCTGGCGGCGCAAAGATCGGTGCCGGTCATCGTCGGCCACTGTCGCATCGAGCTCGACGACCCCGCCGCACCGGACGGCGGCACCGTCAGCGGCGGATTTGGCAATTCGGAGCGCGATCTGCAGCTCGTCACCGACCTGCGCGTCCGGCTGCTCGAGCTCTGCTATGCCGGCGACTTCGCCCGCGCGGCGCGCCTGCTGCGCTGGCTCGCCCACTTCGACCTGTCGATCAAGGCCAGCTACGACCGCGCACTGACCTGGGAGCGCAGCGCCTGTTGCGACCTGCTCGACACCGTGTCGGCGCCGATCGAGCCGCCGTTCGTGCGCGAGCTGGCCCTGTCCGAGGCCGAGGTCGCGGCGGTCAAGCAGCGCTATCGGGGTACGCGGCTGCTCCTGGTGTCGCAGCGCTTCTTCGACGACCCGGCGCGCCAGCACGATCTGACCGACAATCTGGCGCGTGCCGCGCGGGGCTTCGGCTTCGAGCTGCGCGAAATCAACTCGCATGCCCTCAAACCGGGCGTGACGGTCGATGGCTGGGCCGCCGATCTCCAGAGCGAGATCATCGCGTTCCATCCGCAGTTGCTGTTCTTCACCGATCTTTACAACTCCGGCATCTCGCGCGCGAGCGATGCCGTGACCGAGCAGATCGCCACGGTGCTCGAGCAGGTGCGCGAGTTGCTTGGCGTGCGCGTGGTGCGCAGCCTGCCCGACGGCTGGCACACCGTGATACACGGCGACGCGCAGTTCTTTCGCGGTCTCGGCCGCTCGGTCGACCTGCTGCATCACTGCCATCCGACGGTGCTCGGCCGCGGCACCGCGGCGCAGCGGGCGGCGACCTGGTGCTATCCCTATCCGACCTCGATCGAGCCGCCGACCGTCGCGCCCGGCAGTGTGCCGCGCGGCTGCTTCGTCGGTCGCGTGCACTACTCGTCGATCGCGCGGATCGCCTGGTGGGTCGAGGCCGCGCAGGCCGGCCTGCCGATCGACTTCGTCATCAAGCTGCCATGGGAGATCCCGCGGATCGATCAGCCGCCGATCTCCGACATCGCGTTCAGCAATCTGCTGTGCGGTCACCAGCTCGGAATCAATCTGACCCAGCGCTTCGGCGGCGTCTGCATCCTGACCGGACGCACCATGGAGATCCCGCTCGCCGGCGGCGTGCTACTCGAGGAGAACTCGATCGACACCGCCCACTTCTTCCAGCCCGGCGTCCACTACATGCCGTTCGAGACCTTGGGCGACCTCAGCCGGCTGACCGAGCGGCTGCTGCAGGATCCGGCGCGCCGCCACGCGCTTGCCGAGGCCGGGCAGCGCTGGGCCCGGCGCTATTTCAGCGGCGACTATTTCTGGGCCGAGCTGATGGCGCGGCTCGAGCGCTCCTGAACGCCGCTAACGGCACTGACTTTCGCACCACCGTCGCCATAGCGTCCGGTAGGTCGCCTCGAGGCCGCGCGTGAAGCGCGGACCGTCGCACAGCGCCGCGGCCATACGCGGGCGCAGGCTGGCGCGCAACGCGCCGAGCCGGTCGGTGTCGGCGGCGAGCGCCGCGGCGATCGCGACGTAGTGCTGCTCGTCGGTTGCCGCCAGATCGGTGGCGTCGAGCTCGGCGAGGAAGGCCACGGTCTGGCGTGACACCGGACGCACGCGCGGCAGGGTCACGATCGGCACGCCCATCCACAATGCCTCGCAGCTCGTCATGCCGCCGCAGAACGGGAACGGATCGAGCGCGATGTCGAAGTCGCCGTACTGCGCCAGGCTTTCGCGATGCGGCGAGCCGGGCCGGAGCTCGAGCCGCGCCGGATCGACGCCGTGCGCGGCGAATGCGCGCGTGAAGCGCTGGCGCTCGGCCTCGTCCGCGAGGCTCTTCCACTTCATGATCAGGCGCGAGTCGGGCACCGCGCGGACCACCGCCGACCACAGCGCG
>JACQAI010000745.1 GCA_016195115.1 Pseudomonadota bacterium | reverse complement strand
TCCGATCTCCGATTGTCCGCCGGCCAAGCGCGACCGCGGCACGCCGGCGCGGCGCATCGGCGATCCCGGCCCGATGGGCCGGTTGCTGGTCCGCGGCGAGCCGGGCAGCGCCATCGTGCCGCTGCTGGCGCCGCTGCCTGGCGAGACCGTGATCGACAAGCCGGGCAAGGGCGCCTTCTACGCCACCGAGCTCGGCGCGGTGCTCGAGCGGCTGGGCGTGCGCCAGCTCGCATTCGCCGGCGTGACCACCGAAGTCTGCGTTCAGACCACGATGCGCGAGGCCAACGACCGCGGCTACGACGGCCTCTTAGTCGAGGACGCGACCGAGAGCTACTTCCCGGCGTTCAAGGCCGCGACCCTCGAGATGATCCGCGCCCAGGGCGCGATCGTCGGCTGGACGACCACGGCCGAGGCGTTGATCGCGGCGCTACCCTGAGCGCACCCTTGTACGCCAGCCGTTGGAATTGACCGCGGACCGGCGTATTCGTGCACGTCGATGACCGCACCCGAGCTGATCGTCTGCGGTAGCCTGACGATCGACAACGTGCTGACCGCCGAGGGCGTGGCGACGCCGCAGACATGCGGCGGCAACGTCGTCTATGCCGCGCTCGGCGCGCGTGTCTGGTCGCGCTACGTCGGTGCGGTATCGCGCGCCGGCGCCGGCTATCCGACGAGCTTCCTGGGCCGTCTCGCGGCGCACGGGGTCGACACCGCCGGCATCGCGCGTCTCCCGGAGCCGCACGGCATGAACGTCGCGTTCCGCTATCGCGCCGATGGCAGCCGCGAGCGCGCCTTTCCGCCCGACGTCATGGCGCGCATCCCAACGGCCGAGCGCGCGCGCTTTACCGACTACACGACGCACGGCATCGCGCACCGCTTCCGCACCTGGCTCGACTTCGCGCCCGGGGGCGCCGACCTGCCGGCGGCGTGGCGCGCCGGCGCGCGCGGCGTCCATCTCGCCGCCATGCCGGTCGAGCGCCATCTGGAGATCGCGCGGGCGCTGCGCCGCGCGCGCCCCGATCTCATGATCACGCTCGACTCGCCGTGGCACGACGAGCGCGAGCCGGCGCGCGATTGCCACACCGAGCTGTTCGGCCTGATCGACGTGCTGTTGCCCAGTGAGGCCGACCTGTCGCTGTATCGACCGGGAAACCCGCCGCTCGACACGGCGCGTGCGCTCGTGCGTGCCGGCGCCCGCGCCGTGGTGGTCAAGCAGGGTGCCGCCGGCTGTACCATTCTGGGCGCCGAGGGCGCGACCGTCGCCGCGGTGCCGAGCCATCCGGCCGCGGCGGTCGACCCAACCGGCGCCGGCGACGCCTTCTGCGGCGGTTTCCTGGCCGGCCTGGTCGCGCGCGGCGACCTCGTGCACGCGGCGGTCGCCGGCACGGTGGCGGCATCGTTCGCCGTCGAGGCGGTCGGCCCGGCGACGCTGTTTACGGTCGATGACGCGGCGGCGGCGCGACGGGTGGAGCAGGTCCTGGGGCGGGTGCAACGGTTCTGAGCAGGGAGGGTGCGGTGAAGCTGACCATCGGCGTGATCGGCAAGAACGAGCAGCACGCGCGCGACCGCGTCGCGCCGGCGACCAAAGCGGCGGCCCAGGCGGTCGGTCGGCTGATCGCCGCGCGCGGCGGTGTGCTGGTGACCGGCGGCCGCAAGGGTGTGATGGAAGCCGCGTCGAAGGGGGCGCGCGACGCCGGCGGGCTGACCATCGGCTTCCTGCCCAGCATGGACAAGGCCGACGCCAATCCTTACGTCGACGTCGTGTTCCCGACCGGGCTCGGGCGCGCGCGCAACCTCCTGACCGCGCGCGCGTGCGACGCCCTGATCATGATCGGCGGCGAGTGCGGCACGCTCAACGAGCTGACCATCGCCTACGCCGAGGCGCGGCCGATCGTCGTGCTCGAGGGCACCGGCGGCTGGGCCGACAAGATCCGCGGCGTGCTGCACAAGGGTCGCTTCCTCGATGAGCGCGAAACCGTCGAAATCCATTTCGCCACCACGCCCGAGGACGCCGTCACCCGGGCGTTCGCGCTGGCGTCCGACCCGGCGCGCGCCGGGCGCCCCGACCGGCCGTAGCGGCGTTACTTCAGCTGGTCGGCAACCTTGTCGATGCCGGACTTGGAGCAGACCTCGTCCTTGTCGCCGCCCGGCGCACCCGAGACGCCGATCGCGCCGATCGTGTCCGCGCCGACCTTGATCGGCAGCGCGCCTTGCGCCGAGGTGGTGTTGGACAGCAGCAGCAGCGGCAGCTGCGGGTTCTGCTTCACCCGTTCGCCGATCTCGCCCGACGACACCCGGAACGTGCGCGACGTATAGGCCTTGCGGAAGCTGTTCTCCATGGTGTGCGGCCCGGTGTTGTCGCCGCGCAGCTGGACCAGGACCTCGCCGTTGCGCCCGACCACCGTGGCCGAGACGCCGAACCCGTTGGTCTTGCAGGTCGCGATGGCCGTGGTCGCGATGATCAGCGCGGTATCGAGCGACAGGTCCTTGCGCGCCAGCAGATCGGCCTGCGCCGGAACCGCGAGCGCGGCGCCCAGCGCCGCCAGACTGACGAGTTGATAGGCCTTCATGCGATGTTCCCCCCTTGTTGTCGTGACCGGGCCTCCCGGCGCG
>JACQAI010000073.1 GCA_016195115.1 Pseudomonadota bacterium | reverse complement strand
TGCGCCGAGCCGAGCGCGGCGCGGCCGGACAGCTGGATCAACGACGAGATCCGCACGCTCTACGGCGCGCTGTTCGACACCGGTTACGCCCACAGCGTCGAGTGCTGGCAGGACGACCGGCTGGTCGGCGGGCTCTACGGCGTGGCGATCGGCGGCGCGTTCTTCGGCGAGAGCATGTTCAGCCGCGTCGAGGACGCCAGCAAGGTGGCGCTGGTCCATCTGGTCGCGCGCATGACCGCCGGCGGCTACCGCCTGCTCGACACGCAGTTCGTCACGGCGCATCTCGCCCGCTTCGGCGCGATCGAAATCCCCCGCGCGGACTACCGCAGGCGCCTGCGCATCGCGCTGAGGGCGCGCGCGCGGTTCCCGGCCGAGCTGCCGGCGGCGGCGCTGCAGCGCTACACCGTGGGCTGATGCGCGATTTTCGGGAGGCGAAATTGCGCCGGGCATGCATCCGGTCGGACGGCACCGGCGTATCACCGCGGGGCATTATGATCACGCGATCCCGCCATGCTTGTGTCGAACCGCCCGCCGCGGCGCTATGCTGACGCCTGAGCCGACCGCCGGGCTGCTGCTGGCCGTCGGCCGGGGCGATCGCGACGCGCTGGCCGCGCTCTACCGCGAGGCCGCGCCGCATCTTTTCGCGCTGGCGGTCCGTATCACCCGGCAGTCCAGCATCGCCGAGGAGGTCGTCCAGGACGTGTTCGTCGCGGTCGCGCGCAAGGCGCAGTCCTACGATCCGTCGCGCGGCACGGCGATGGCGTGGCTCGCCACCATCACGCGCAACCGCGCCCTCGACCTGACCGCGCGGGCGCGCCGCACCACCGCGCTCGACGACGCGCGGACCGGGCGCCTGGTCGACAGCGATCCCGATGCCTTCGAACGGCTGGCCGCGACCGAGGCCGGGCGCCGCCTCAGGGCCTGCCTCGAGGCGCTGCCCGAGACCCAACGGCGCGCCATCGTGCTGGCGTTCTTCGACGGCGCGACCCACGAGGAGGTCGCGGCGCGCTTGGCGAGCCCGCTCGGCACGGTCAAGAGCTGGGTGCGCCGCGCGCTGATCCGGCTGCGCGATTGCCTCGGCCATGACTGATCCGCGCGCGCCGGAGCCGGATGATCCGGCGCTCGACGTGCTCGCCGGCGAGTACGTGCTCGGCACCTTGCGCGGCGCCGAGCGCCAGGCTTTCGAGGCCCGCCTGGCGCGCGAGCCGACGTTGCGGGCACAGGTGCGCGCCTGGGAGGATCGCTTCGCGCCGCTCGGCCTCGCGGTCGCGCCCGTTGCACCACCGGCCACCTTGTGGCCGGCGATCGAGCGCGCGCTGGCGCCGCCCGCACTGGCACCGGCGCCGCGCGCGCGCCTGTGGGACAGCGTCGCCCTGTGGCGCAACCTCGCCTTCGGCGCCGGCGCGCTCGCGGTCCTGGCTCTGGCGATCGCCGGGCTCCTCACGGTGCCGCTGGCCGAGCGCGGCCCGACGCCGCGCCCGGCCGTCGCGGTGCTGGTCGACGATGCCCGCCAAGCCGCTTGGCTGGCGCTCGCCAACCCGGCCGGCACGCGGCTCGAGCTGCGCGCGCTCAAGACCCTGGCGCCGCCGGCCGGGCGGGCGTTCGAGCTGTGGCTGATCGCCGGGCCGGGCGAGCCGCCGCGCTCGCTCGGCCTGCTGCCGCCCGAGGGCCGCGCCATCGAGCAGCTGCCGGTGCTGCTGCGCCCGGGCGCGACCTTGGCGATCACGGTCGAGCCGGCGAGCGGCTCGCCGACCGGCGCGCCGACCGGACCGGTCGTGCTCTCGGGCACCGTGATCGCGACCGACGGGCCGCCGCCGCGCCCGGCGAGCTGAGGTCGAGCGCCGCGATGACCATCGCCGATCTCAGGCCCGCGCTCGCGATGCTCGCCGACGCCGGCGCCGCCGCGCTCGCCGCCGACGGGCCGGAGCCGGCGATCCGCGCCCTCGCCAGCGCGTACTATCCCGTGCTCGGCGACCGCGCGGCGCACCTCAGGCCCGGCAGCCTCAAGCCGGGCGAGCGCCAGTACTTCGTCGCCGGCGGCTTCTTCGTCACCCCGGACACGCGCTACCACATGCTGGTCGGCAACCTGAACTTTCCGCCCGAGCAGGAGCGCCTGCTGGTGCCGATCGACGGCGGCCATCCGGGCTGGGTCTACGCCAACCGCAGCAACCTGATCCTCAAGAACACCGACGAGCACGGCGGGTTTCGCCAATATCTCAAGACCTCGCGCATGGGTTCGGCGATCTTCGCGCCGATCTTCTGGAAGGGCGCGTTGCTCGGCCAGCTCCTCATGGCGGCGCAGGCGCGCGACACGTTCCGCGACGACGACCTGGCGGTGCTGGTGGCGTGCGCGCGGATCGCGGCCGGCGCGTGGGTGGCGCACGGCGGCCCGGCCTGGCTGGCCGCGGCCTATCCGCCCCCGAACGGCTTCTACGTCGACAAGGAAGGCATGTAAGCGGGCACGGCTAGGCCAAGTCGACCACGTTGTAGACGCCGACTGGACGGCGGAAGCCCTTGAGCTCGAGCACCGGCAGCGCCTCGGTGCGGGCGAGGCCATCGAGCGCCGCCTCGACGCGTTGGCTGATCAGGATCTGGCCGTGCTGGGCATGGTCGCACAGCCGCGCCGCCAGGTTGGTGACCGAGCCTATTGCTCCGTAATCAAACCGTCCCTCGAAACCGATCTTGCCCAAGGTCGCGAAGCCGCTCGCGATGCCGACGCCGAAGCCGAGCTCGTGGCCGAGCTTCTGCCATTTGACGCTGAGCGCGCCGTGCCGCACGCGCATCGCCGCCGCCATGCGGACGGCGCGCGCCGCCGGGTCGGGGCACGGCATCGGATCGTTGAAGAACACCATCAGGCCGTCGCCGGTGAAGCGCTCGAGCGTGCCCTCGTATTCGAAGATCAGCGCGCCCATGGCGGCGTGGTACTCGTTGAGCACCGCCATCACCTCTTCGGGCTCGGCGCTCTCGGCGAACGCCGTGAAGCCGCGCAGGTCGCAGAACACCACGGTGATCTCGCGGCGGTGGCTCTCGAGCAGCTTGTCGTCGCCCGACTTGAGGATGACGTCAGCGAGCTGCGGCGACAGGAAGCGGCGCATGCGCTGGGCGCCCTCGAGCTCGGCGAGCTGGGCGGCGACCCTGGCCTCCAGCGTGCCGTTCCAGTCCGCGAGCTCGCGGCTTTGGTGCTGCACCGTATCGTGCAGCGCCTTGATGCGCAGCATCGAGCGCACGCGCGCGCTCAGCGCCGCCTGGTCGACCGGCTTGGTCAGATAGTCGTCGGCGCCGGCGTCGAGCCCGCGCACGACGTCCTTGGTGTCGGCCTTGGCGGTGACCAGGATGATCGGTGTGAACGGCAACGCGGCGTCCGATTTGAGCTGGCGGCAGACCTCGATGCCGTCGATCTTGGGCATCATGATGTCGAGCAGGATCAGGTCGGGTTCTTGCTCGCGCGCCACGGCTAGCGCTGCCTCGCCGTCCATGGCGCGCGCGGTCGCGTAGCCTTGCGACGCCAGCCGGGTCTCCAAAATGTCGAGGTTGGCCTCGTTGTCGTCGACCACCAGGATCAGCGCGGGATCCCTCACTTGAGATGCTCGCGGACCTTTGCCAAGAGCTGGCGCGGGCTGAACGGCTTGGTGACGTAGCCGTCGCAGCCGGCGGCGAACGCCTTCTGGTCGTCGCCGCTCAGCGCGTACGAGGTCACGGCGATGATCGGGATGGCGGCAAGCGCAGGCTGGGCCTTGATGCGCCGCGTCGCCTCGTAGCCGTCGACCACGGGCAGCTGGATGTCCATCAGGATCAGGTCCGGCTTGTGCTCGGCCGCGAGCGCGACGCCCTGCGCGCCGTCGACCGCCTCGATCATCTCGTAGCCGGCACTGGTCAGCAGATCGCGCATGATCTGACGGTTGTCCTCCTGATCCTCGATCACCAGGATACGCTTCATCATGTCGTCTCCAGCGCATGCGCGACGCGCACCGGCAGGGTGAAGCTGAAAGTCGAGCCTGTGCCGGGAGTCGACTCGACCCAGATGCGCCCGCCGTGCAGCTCGACGATGCGCTTGGAGATCGCCAGGCCCAAGCCGGTGCCCCCCGTCTTACGTGTGCTCGATGTGTCGACCTGCTGGAACTCCTCGAAGATGCGCGCCTGGTCGCCCAGCTCGATGCCCGGGCCGGTGTCGCTGACCGAGACCGTGAACGTCCCGTTGGCGACGGCCGCGCGCAGCGTGACCTTGCCGGCTTCGGTGAACTTGATGGCGTTGCCGACCAGGTTGAGGAGCACCTGGGCGAGGCGCCGCTCGTCGCCGTGGCCGACCGGTAGATCGGCCGGCACTTCCGTGACCAGCGCGAGCTTTTTCTCGGCGGCCAGCGATTCAGTCGCGCTGACCACGGTCTGGACGACCTCGCGCATCGAATAGTCGACCGGCGCGAGCGTGAGCTGCCCGGCCTCGATCTTCGACAGGTCGAGCACGTCGTTGATCAGCCCGAGCAGATGCCGGCCGTTCGACTGCACGCGCTCGAGCACGCCCAGCGCCTTCTCGGGTAAGGCGCCGTAGATGCCGTCGACCATCAGCTCGGTGTAGCCGAGCACGGCGTTGAGCGGCGTGCGCAGCTCGTGGCTCATGTTGGCCAAGAACTCGGACTTGTGCCGGCTCGCGACCTCCAATTGACGGCTCTTGTCGTCGAGCTCCCGGAACAGCCGCGCGTTCTGGATCGCCAGCACCGACTGGTTGGCGAGCGTCTGGAGCAGCCGCACGGTCTCGTCGGGGAACGCGCCCGGCACCTTGCGGCAGACCATCAGGGCGCCGAAAAGCGCGTCCTCGCGCACCATCGGGACCGTGAGGAACGCGCGATAGCCGGGCCGCCGCATGACGTCGCGAAACGTATAGTCCGACTCGGTGTCGAGATCGGCGATCTGCATGGCCTCGCGTCGCGCCGCCGCGGCGCCCGAAATGCCTTCGCCGAGCCGCACCGGCTCGGCTCGGATTGCGGTCACCAGATCGGCATCGAGCTTTTCGAATGCCTGGAGGCGCAAGGCCCGCGCGATTTCGTCGAACTCGTAGAGCGCGCCCGCATCGGCGCCCGACAACGGCACGGCGCGGGCCACGATCGTGGTCAGAACGGTGGCGAGGTCGAGCGACGAGCTGACCGCCTGGCTGACCTCGCCCAGGGCCTTGAGCTCCTCGATCGACTGGTTGAGCTCACCGGTGCGCTGGCTCAGCTCGTTGAACAGGCGGACGTTCTCGATCGCGATCACCGACTGGTCGGCGAACGTCTCGACCAGCTCGATCTCGCGCGGCGCGAACGCCTCGACACGGCTGCGCGCCAG
>JACQAI010000744.1 GCA_016195115.1 Pseudomonadota bacterium | reverse complement strand
GTGCGAATACTGGCCGAGCGGCTTGCCGAGCGTCTCGGGGTTGACGATCTGGATCTCCGGCATGGCGGTCTCCTGGGGCTGGCGGGGACCCACCGAATAGCATGATGGCCGAAGCTTTTGACCCCGCCGGGCGGGCTTGGCAGAGTGGGTCCGCGTGACAGGAGGCTCCCCGTGCTCAGCGCCGAGCAGAACGACTATCTCTGCCGCACCGACCGCGGCACCGCGATGGGCGCCTTGTTCCGGCGTTACTGGGTACCGGTCCTGTTGGCCACCGAGATCGCCGAGCCGGACGGCCCGCCGGTGCGCGTCAGGATCATGGGCGAGCGTCTGGTGGCGTTCCGCGACACCAAGGGGCGGATCGGCCTGATCAGCGAGTTCTGCGCGCATCGCGGCGTGTCGCTGTTCTTTGGCCGCAACGAGGCGTGCGGCCTGCGCTGCGCCTATCACGGCTGGAAGTACGACGTCGACGGCAACTGTCTGGAGGTGCCGCAAGAGCAAGGCACCGGTTTCGAGCAGCGCATCAAGCTCACCGCCTACCCCTGCATCGAGCAGGGCGGCGTGGTGTGGGCCTACATGGGTCCCCCCGAGCTCAAGCCGGCGCCGCCGGCGCTCGAGTGGACGATCCTGCCGCCGGATCACGTTTTCCTCTCCAAGCGCCTGCAGGAGTCCAACTTCCTGCAGGCGATCGAGGGCGGCATCGATTCCAGTCATGTATCTTGGTTGCACAGCCACAACCTGCATCGCGACCCGCTGTTCGTCGGCTCGAAGGGCAACGCCTACAATATGCAGGACCCCAACCCGGTGTTCGAGGTGGTCGACGCGCCGGGCGGGCTCTATGTCGGCGCGCGGCGCAACGCCGAGGCCGACAGCTACTACTGGCGCATCACCCAATGGATCATGCCCTGGCACACCATCATCCCGCCGCGCGGCGACAATCCGTTCGGGGCGCACGTGTGGGTGCCGATCGACGACGCGAGCTGCTGGGCCTGGAGCATCAACTATCACCCGCACAAACCGCTGACCGACGCCCAGACCGCGGCGATGCGCGACGGCGCCGGCATCCACGTGCGCTACGTGCCCGGCACCTTCATTCCGCTGGCCAACAAGTCGAACGACTATCTGATCGACCGCGCGGCGCAAAAGGAGGGGCGCGGCTACAGCGGCGTCGACGGCATCGCGATGCAGGACGCCTCGCTGCAGGAAAGCATGGGGCCGATCCAGGACCGCACCCAGGAAAACCTCGTCTCGACCGACAACGCCATCATCACGATGCGCCGGCGCCTGACGCGCGCCGCGCGCGACCTCGAGCAGGGCAAGGACCCGCCCGGGCTGACCCCCGACTCGCAACGCGTGCGCTCGGTCGCGCTGGTGCTGCCGCGCACCGCCAAGTTCCAGGATGCCGCGCAGGACGTCATGCGCGCGGCACCCGAGGTCCCGGTCGCGTCGGTCTGAGTTTGATGATCACTCCCTTCACGCTTCCCAAACCGTCATCCTCGGGCTTGGCCCGAGGATCCACGCCTTCCTTCTTACCGCGTGGCATGAAAGGCGTGGATGCTCGGGCCAAGCCCGAGCATGACGATCTTTATTGGTCGAGCGTTGGTGACAGATGTCCAAGCTCAATCTGACCCTGGCGTGCTGGGACTACGACCGCACGCGGCCGCTGATCGATCGCGTGCAGCCCGAGGGCATCGAGCTCAACTATCTGCCGATGGCGGTCGAGGAGACGTTCTTCCGCATGCTGCGGCATCGCGAGTTCGACGTTGCCGAATTGTCGCTGTCGTCCTACTGCGTTTCCTTATCGCGCCAGGAGAGACCGTTCATCGCCATTCCGGTGTTCCCGTCGCGCTACTTCCGCCACTCCTGCATCTTCGTCAGCGCCAAGAGCGCGATCCGCGCGCCCAAGGACCTGATCGGCAAACGCATCGGCACGCCCGAATACCAGATGACCGCGCCGGTGTGGATCCGCGGCGTCCTGGCCGACGACTACGGCGTGCCGGTCGACGCGGTGACCTACGTCACCGGCGGCGAAGAGACGCCCGGGCGCGACGAGAAGCTCAAGCTCGACCTGCCGGCGCGCATCAAGATCGAGCGCGCGCCGAGCGGCAAGACGCTCTCCGGCATGCTGCGCAGCGGCGAGATCGACGCGCTTCATACCGCGCGCGCGCCGTCGTGCTTCACCGACGGCAGCGGCGCCGCGCGCCGCCTGTTCGAGGACTTCCAGACGATCGAGCGCAGCTATTTCAAGCGCAGCGGCATCTTCCCGATCATGCACGTGATCGTGATTCGTCGGGACGTGTACGAAAAACATCGCTGGGTCGCCCAGACCTTGACGCAGTCGTTCCGCGAGGCCCAGGCACTGGCCTACGCCGAGCTCGAGGAAACCGCCGCGCTCAAAGTCATGCTGCCGTGGCTGACCGCCCACGTCGAGGAGACCCGGCGCGAGATGGGCCGCGACTTCTGGGCCTACGGGCTCGAGCCCAACCGCGCCGTGCTCGAGACCTTCCTGCGCTATCACCACGAACAGGGCCTGTCGCCCAAGCAGCTCGCGGTCGAGGCACTGTTCGCGCCGGAAGCGCTCGAGGCGTTCACGATCTGATGGCGCTGATCGAACTCTGCAACGCCGCCGACGTCGAGCCCGGCACGGCGCTGCGCGTCGAGGCCGCCGATCGCCTGCTCGCCGTGTTCAACATCGACGGCGCGTTCTATGTCACCGCGGACGCGTGCAGCCACGGCCCGGGCTCGCTGTCGGCCGGCGCCATCGAGGGCGACGTCGTCGAGTGCGACTTCCACGGCGGCTGCTTCCACATCCCGACCGGCCAGCCCGTCAAGCCGCCGTGCACCGAGCCGGTGCCGGTGTTCGCCGTGACCTTGCGCGACGGCAAGGTCTGGATCGAGCTGCCGTGACCGCGCGGCCGCGCATCGCGCTGGCGCTCGGCGACCCGGCCGGCATCGGGCCGGAGATCGCGCTCAAGGCGCTGCTCGACGACCAGGTCTGGGCGCTGTGCGAGCCGCTGCTGGTCGGCGAGGCCGAGGTGCTGCGCCGCCACGCCGCACCGTGCGGCATCGCCGTCACGGCGCACAACGACGGCACGCTCACGGTCGGCAACCGGCGCGTCGCGCTCGAACCCGTCGACGCCGGCGGCGCTGCGGTGCCGCTCGCCCGGGTTTCGCCCGAGGCTGGGCGCGCCACGGTGGCCTACGCGCGCCGCGCCATCGAGCTGGCGCTCGCCGGCCGGGTCGACGCGGTGGTCGCCTGCCCGCACAACGAGACCGCGGTAAATCGCGGCGGTCTCGCGTTCGACGGCTATCCGGGCTTCCTCGCCGACGTCGTCGGCGTGCCGCGCGACCGCGTGTTCCTGATGCTGGTGTCGGAGCGCTTCCGCATCGTCAACGTCACCCTGCACGTGGCGCTGCGCCAGGCGCTCGATCTCCTGACCGTCGAGCGCATCGTCACCGCCGCGCACGCCGCGCAGCGCGCGCTCGCTCGGCTCGGTGTCGCCCGTCCGCGCATCGGCGTGTGCGGCATCAACCCGCACGCCGGAGAGCACGGGCTGTTTGGCGACGACGATGAGACCATCGTGCGCCCGGCGGTCGCGCGCGCTCGCGCCGACGGGCTCGACATCGCAGAGCCGGTCGGTGCCGACGCGCTGCTCGCCGGCGGCGGTTACGACGTCTATCTGGCGATGTACCACGACCAGGCGCACATCCCGATCAAGCTGCTCGGCATCGGCGCCTCGTCGGGCATGCCGATCGGCACCCCGGTGCTGTTCTCGAGCGTGCCGCACGGCAGCGCCTTCGACATCGTCGGCAAGGACCAGGCGAACCCCGACGCCATCACGAATACGCTGAAGCGGCTCGCTGCGGTATCGTGCGCATGACGCGGCTGATCGCGGGCTGCTCCTGCTGAGTGCGCCGGCAGTCCACGCCGCGCCGGCGTTTCCCACCCGCGCGGTCCGCCCTGGTGGCGCCGGCCGGCACGCCGCCGGCGCTGTGCGCCGACATCGCCGACGCGGTCGGCCGGGTGCTGCGCCAGCCCGACGTCGGCCAGCGCCTGGCCGCGCTCGGCAACCAGCCGGTCGGCAGCGGCCCCCAAGCGCTGGCGGACTTCATGAAAACCGAGACGGTGCGCTGGACGCAGGTCATCAAGGCCGCCGGCATCCAGCCCGAGCAAGATCGGGCAAAAAACACCCGTAGCCCGTGTGAACACGGTCACAACGGGGTTTTTTGCATCGTGATAACAATTTAGTTAGAATCAAATGCGTGTTATGCGGTCTGCCTTGACCGTGCGGTGTGATCCTTCGTGGTAGTCGGCATCATCAAGAAGAAACCTTCGGCTGCGGCCGCCCTCGTCAGCGGGATGATCGCAGCCGCCGGCGCAAGTCAGCCGGCGGCCGGGCAAGGCATCACCGAGGAGCGCTATCGTGCGCTGTACGACTCCGCGTTCGGCGCCGTCTACGCCAAGCCCGACGACCTGCAGGCGGTGCTCGAGTTCGCCAAGATCGCGCTCCTGGCCGGCGACCTCGAAGGCGCGATCGGCGCGCTCGAGCGTGTCCTGATCTTCAATCCGAACCTCGCCGAAGTGCAGTTCCAGCTCGGGCAGCTGTATCGCGCGCTCGGCTCGTACGACGCCGCACGCCTGTATTTCCTGCGCGCCGACCCCGCGCAGCTCCCCGAAGAAGATCGCGCCGTGCGCGCGCAGGCCCTGGCGGCGCTTGAGGCCGCCACGGCGCGCCATCGTCTGAACGGCATCGTGAGCACCGGCCTGCGCTATCAGACCAACGCCAACACCGGCCCGACGGATGTCGCGCGCGCCTTCGGCGCCTCGCTGACGCCGACTTCCGGGCCGCGCGTCGACACCAACGCGTTCGCCGGCGCGGTGGTCGGCCATAGCTACGACCTCGGCGACCAGGAGGGCACGACCTGGGAGTCGCGGGCGACCATGTACGCCACGCGGCAGTTTCACCGCCATTCGCTCAACATCGCGCTGCTCGAGCTCGACACCGGCCCGCGCGTCCGCTTGGCCGACGCCGCCGCCGGCAACCCAACCTTCCGGCCCTACGTGCTCGGCAACGCCTTCGAGTTCGGCGGCTCGCTGTATTTCTCCACGGTCGGCGGCGGCGGCAACACGACCTGGCAGCCGGCGTCGAACTGGTTCCTCGACAGCACCTTCGAGGTGCGTGAGCTCGACTACAACAACACCGCGAGCCAATCGAGCGCCAGCAACAAGGACGGCACCCAAGAGCTGCTGCGGCTGGCGGTCAGCTACGCGCCGACCAACCGCGACCTGATCACGGCCTCGGTCCAGGGCGCCAACTACGGCGCCCGGCGACGGTTCGAGACCTATCAAGAAGCCAGCGTGTCGACCAGCTACACCTACCGCTTCCCGCCACCCTGGACCTGGAGCGAGCAGCCCTGGGCGCTCACCGCCGCGGCGGGCTATGTCAGCCGCTCGTACGATGGCGGCGATCCGAGCGCCACCCCCATGGTGCCGCCGCCGTTGCCGCCGGCGCGGCCGCTCCGCCGCGTCGACGCCGAATGGGATCTCGGCGGCGCGCTGACCATCGGTTTGGCCAACGGCGTGGCGTTCCGCTTCGACGTGCTGCAGATCTGGGCGACCTCGAATGTCGCGCTCTACGACTATCGCAACACCGCCGTGCTCGGCACGCTCGAGCTGCGGTTCTGACGGGAGGCTGACGATGCATCTCGTGATCGGGTCGTTGCTGCTCCTGGCGCTGCTGGCGCCGACGGCCGCGCGCGCCCAGGCCGAGCGCGAGGCCGGCGTCACCGCCGCCTCCAACCCCGCGGTCCAGGGCACGCCGCCGGTGTCGCAGGTGCGCGAGCTGCGCGTCGGCGTCACGGTGTTCGAGCGCGAGCGCGTGGTCTCGCAGCCCGATGGCCAGGCCGCGCTGCTGTTCCGCGACGGCTCGAGCTTCACGATCGGGCCGAACTCGGATCTGGTGCTCGACGAGTTCGCCTACGACCCAAACACGGGCAAGGGCCAGGCCGCGTTGTCGCTCGGCAGGGGCGTGTTCCGCTTCGTCGGCGGCAAGCTGAGCAAGGACGGATCGGTGGCGCTGACGACGCCGAGCGCGGTACTAGGCGTGCGCGGAGGCATCGTCCTGGTCGAGGTCGAGCCGGCCGGCGCGACGACGGCGACGTTGCTCTACGGCGACGCGCTCACCGTCCGCTCCAGCACCGGCGAAGTCGTTACGGTGACCCGCCCCGGCTTCTCCGTCACCGTGCCGGGTCGCGGCATGCCGCCTGGGCCGCCGGGCCGCCTACCGCGCGATCGCCTGCGCGGCAGCTTCGATCAATTGCAGGGCCAGGCCGGTCGCCCCGGCGGATTGGCGGCGCCGCCGCAGCCGCCGACCGTTGCCGCCGCCCTCAGGGCGCCGATCACCACTACGACTACCACCACCACGAGCACCACGACGACCACCGCGCCCAGCGGCAGCTCGCCGCCGCCGACTCAGACGCAGACCAGCCAGCCTTCGTCTGGTCAGACCCAGCCGCAAGCCGGTCAGACGCAGACGGGCCAGACGACCCAGAGCCAGCCCCAGCCAGGGCAAACGCAAGCGGCGGGCGCGCGGCCGGGACAATCGGGCAGCGGTCTGGCAAGCCCGTTCGCGGCCAGCTCGGGTGGCGGCCCGGGTGGCGGTATGTCGGGCAGCCCGCTGCAACGCGTCGGCGGAGCCGGGATTGGGCCCGGACCCGGGGGCATGGGTCCTGGGATGGGCCCCGGCGGGCCTGGCCCGGGCATGGGCCCACCCGGCATGGGCCCGCGCGGGCCGGGGGGCCCCCCGCCCCAGCAGGGGAAGCAGCGCCAGTTGCTCGCCCCGCCGGGGCAATAGAGGGCCGAGGCCTTGAACGCGCTGCGGCGGTGGCTCGGCGCCGGTCCGGTCTGGCTGCTGCCGGCCCTGCTGCTCGTCGTGCTGTTGTTCGGCAAGCTGCTCGATCCGCTGCCGCTGCGCCTGCTCCAGCTCGACGTGTTCGACGGCCTGCAGCGCCTGCAACCGCGCGAGACCGAGGCGTCGCCGGTGCGCATCGTCGACCTGGACGACGAGTCGCTGGCGCGGCTCGGCCAGTGGCCGTGGCCGCGCACGCTGGTCGCCACGCTGGTCGAGCGCTTGCGCGAGCGCGGCGCCGCTGTGGTCGTGCTCGACATCCTGTTCTCGGAGCCCGATCGCACCTCGCCGGCGCGCGTGCTCGAGCCGTACCGCGGCACCTACAACCTGCCGAGCGATCTGAGCGATCTGCCCGATCATGACCAGGTCCTTGCCGAGACCTTGCGCCGCATCCCGGCGATCGGCGGTTTCGCGTTCGCCGACCGCGCGGCGACCACGCCGCCGCGTCTGATCGCCAGCTTCGCGCATAGCGGCCCCGATCCCCTGCCGCACCTGCCCACCTACCAGACCGCGGTGACCGCTCTGCCGGCGATCGAGGCGGTGCTGCGCGGCTACGGCGCGCTCAACGGCCTGCCCGACATCGACGGCGTGACGCGGCGGGTGCCGCTGCTGTTCGAGTTCGACGGCGTCAAAGACCCCTATCCCAGCCTGATCGCCGAGACCGTGCGGGTGCTGGCGGGCGATCGCACCTACAAGCTCAAGACCGCCGGCGGCAGCGGCGAGGCGGCGTTCGGCGCGCGCACCGGCATGGTCGCGATGCGGCTCGGCAGCGGCGACGGCGCGGTGACAATCCCGACCGACGCCCACGGCGCGCTGCTGGTGCATTTCGCCTGGCCGCGCCGCGACCGCATCGTGCCGGCATGGCGGGTGCTCGACGGCAGCGCGCCGGCGACGATGAGCGACTCGGTGGTGCTGATCGGCAGCTCGGCGATCGGACTCGGCGACCTCCGGCTGACGCCGCTCGGCTACCTCCCCGGTACGGAAATTCAAGCCCAGGCGCTCGAGCAGGTGCTCAGCGGCGAGTATCTCGAGCGGCCGGACTGGGCCGACGGCCTCGAGCTGGTCGTCATGGCGATCGCCGGACTGCTGCTGGTCGTGATGCTGCCGCGGCTCGGCCCGGCGAGCGGCGCCGCGCTCGCCACCGCGGTGGTCGTGCTCGCCGCCGGCGCCGCCTGGTTCGCGTTCGCGCGCTGGCGTTTCCAGTTCGACCCGATCTATCCGGCCGCGTGCATGACCGTGCTCTACGGCGTCACCACCCTGCTCGGCTTCATGCGCGCCGATGCCGACCGCGCGTTCATCCGCAACGCCTTCTCGCGCTACATCTCGCCGGCGCTGGTCGCCCAGCTGACCGCCGATCCGGGCCGCCTGAAGCTCGGCGGCGAGCGCCGCGAGATGAGCTTCATCTTCACCGACATCGCCGGCTTCACGACCCTGTCCGAGGAGCTCGGGCCGGCGCGCGTCGCCAAGCTGCTCAACCCCTATTTCGACGAGCTGTGCCGCATCGTCCTCGCCGAGGGCGGCATGGTGAACGAGTTCATCGGCGACGCCGTGCTGGCGTTCTTCGGCGCACCGGTCGAGCAGAAGGATCACGCGGCGCGCGCCGTGCGCGCGGCGCGCGCGATCGACGCAGCGGCCGAGCGCTTCCGCATTGAGCAGAACGCCGCCGGCGTCGGCATCGGCATCACGCGCATCGGCGTCCACACCGGCACCGCACTGGTCGGCAATTTCGGCGCCCAGGCGCGCTTCAAGTACGCCGCGCTCGGCGACGTCGTGAACACGGCGTCGCGCATCGAGGGCCTAAACAAGCATTTCTCGACCCGCGCCTGCGGCTCGCGCGCGCTGTTCGACCTCGCCGCCGACACCGATTTCCGGCCGCTCGGCGATGTCGTGGTCAAGGGCCGCGTCGAAGCGCTCGGCATCGTCGAGCTGCTCGACCGCGAGCGCGCCGTTTCGCCGTTCGTCGCGCGCTATCGCGACGCCTATGCCGCGCTCGAGGCTGGCGACGTCGACCGCGCGACGGCACTGTTGCGGGC
>JACQAI010000722.1 GCA_016195115.1 Pseudomonadota bacterium | reverse complement strand
CCGCCGCGCCCGAACAGCTCCTGGCCGGCGTTGCCGAACACCATGTAGCCCTCGCCATGGAGCGCCACATCGAGTTCGTTGTTGGTCTGGACCAGGGGGCCGTCGTGGGTGTTGCGGAACGTGCCGATGTCCTGCACGAACGAGATCTTCTGGCGCAGCCCGATCGAGCCGGTGCGCGCCAGGTACTCCTGGAACATCACGCGGTCGCCGCGGTACCCGTTGGTCGACGCGTTGGCGATATTGTTCGCCACCACGTCCATATCGCGCACCATCGCGGCTTGCTTCGATAGTGCGATGTAGGTCGGTGTTTCCATGACGCTCGTCGCGGCCCGCTGGGTGGTCCTGGCTGCGCGTTAAGCATTGGGCATGCCAACGATGAAAAACCGTGGCCTGCAAGGTGTTAGGGCTGGACGTGACGATTTGGCGACAGGTAAGATCGGACGCCGAAGCAGGCTTTACCCGGCAGAACTTGCCGGCTGGAGAAATTCCAGAATATTTGTCCGAGCTTCGAAACTTAGTGTTCAATTTCAACGGTTCGTTAACCGAAACTCACCGAACATGACCGAGCATCGGCAACGTTCCGGACGCCTCGGCAGGGAGCATTCATGGCTGCGGATACCTTTGACGAAGACCTCGGGGCCCGCCGAGCGTCGGCGCGTAAGCGTCTGAGCGGCAAGAAGCTGGTCCTGTTCGTTATCCTGCCGCTGCTGCTGATCTTCGGCGCAGCCGCCGGATTGTGGTTCTCGGGCGCCTTGGCGCCCCTGATGGGGGCGAGCGAGAAGGCCGAACCGGTGGCGGCCGCGGCATCCGGGCCGCAGGCCGGCCAGGCGATCTATTGGGACCTCCCTGACATCCTGGTTAATCTGCGTACCGACGGGCCGCGCCCGCAGTTCCTCAAGATCTCGATCAGCCTCGAGCTCGACCGCGCCGACGACCGCGCCGCGATCGAGCGCGTGATGCCGCGCGTCACCGACACCTTCCAGGTCTATCTGCGCGAGCTGCGCGCCGACCAGCTGCAGGGCTCGGCTGGCCTGATCCGGCTGCGCGAGGAGCTCCTGTCGCGCATCAACGCGGCGGTCCGTCCGGCGCGCGTCAAGGACGTGCTGTTCAAAGAAATGCTGATCCAATAGGGGGCGACAGCCATGGCCGGGCCCGAAGACAAGAAGGAGGACGACGACCTCCTCGCCGCCGAATGGGCGGCGTTGGCCGAAGGCAACGGCCAGGATAGCGCCGCGGCCGGCGGCGGCGGCGGCGGCATGGGCGGTGGCATGGGCGGCGACTTCGGCGGTGGCGGCGACGCCGGCGGCGAGGGTGGCACGACCCGGGTGCTGAACCAGGACGAGATCGACAGCCTGCTCGGCTTCGACGACGGCGGCGGCGGCTCCGGCGACGGCTCGGGCATCGCCGCGATCGTCAACTCTGCGCTGGTCTCCTACGAGCGCCTGCCGATGCTCGAGGTGGTGTTCGACCGCCTCGTGCGCATGATGTCGACCTCGCTGCGCAATTTCACCTCGGACAACGTCGAGGTCAGCCTCGACAACATCACCTCGATCCGCTTCGGCGACTACCTGAACTCGATCCCGTTGCCCGCAATGCTCAGCGTGTTCAAGGCCGAGGAGTGGGACAATTTCGGCTTGCTGACGATCGACAGCGCGCTGATCTACTCGATCGTCGACGTGCTGCTCGGCGGCCGTCGCGGCACCGCCGCGATGCGCATCGAGGGCCGGCCCTACACCACGATCGAGCGCAATCTGGTCGAGCGCATGGTGCATGTGGTTCTGGGCGATCTTTCGGCGGCGTTCGATCCGTTGAGCCCGGTGACCTTCCGCTTCGACCGGCTCGAGACCAATCCGCGCTTTGCGGCGATCGCGCGCCCGGCCAACGCGGCGGTGCTGGCGCGGCTGCGCATCGACATGGACGATCGCGGCGGCCGCCTCGAGCTGCTGCTGCCCTACGCCACCTTGGAGCCGGTGCGCGAGATCCTGCTCCAGATGTTCATGGGCGAGAAATTCGGCCGCGACTCGATCTGGGAAAACCATCTCGCCGGCGAGCTGTGGCACACCGACGTCGGCATCGACGGCGTGCTCGACGAGGTCACCGCGTCATTGCGCGAGGTCCTCGCCTGGGAGCCGGGCTCGAAGATCGTGCTCAACTCGTTCGTGGATTCGCCGGTCGCCTTGCGCTGCGGCGCGGTCTCGATGTTCCGCGGCGTCATGGGCCAACGCAACGGCAATATCGCGATCAAGATCGGGGAGCGGATTCAGAAAGGGGTATGACGCCTTGACCATCTCGCTCTTCCTCGACGTCATCGTCGCGGCCCTGCTGATCGCGACGATCGTCTATGCCGCCATGCTCAACCGGCGGCTCACCGGCCTGCGCTCGAACAAGGCCGAGCTCGAGGCGTTGATCCACAGCTTTGGCGAGTCCTGCGCACGCGCCGAGGCCGGGGTCAAGACGCTGCGCAGCGCGACCGACGAGGCGACCCGCCTGCAGGCCTATCTCGACCGCAGCCAGGCGCTGCGCGACGATTTGTCCTTCCTGCTCGATCGCGGCTCCAGCTTGGCCGACCGCCTCGAAGGCGGGGTGCGCAGCGCGCGCAGCGAAACCCAGAACCGGCCGACCGCCGCGGCGGGCCTGGCCGAGGCCGAGCCGGCGCCGAACCGCTTCGGGCGGTCGGGGCGCGGCGAGCCGCGCCCGACCGCCACTGCGACGCCGCCGCTGGCCGATCCCGAGCCGCTGGCGCCGCGCGTGCGGCCGCTGCGCGAGCGCGTCGCCGAGGCCGCGGCGCCGGTCGCCGCAGCCCCCGAGGCCGGGCCCTTGGAGGCCGCCGAGCGCGCCGCCGAGCGCTTGGCCCAGCGCGTCACCTTGGGCGAGCGCCCGCTGCGCACCGGCCGTGCCGAGCGGCCGCTGCGCGAGCGCGCCAGCCTGCGCGCCACGCTGGCCCAGGCCGGTGCCGCGCCGATCGCCGCGGCACCCGCGAATGGGGCGCCGCCGTCGACCGTCGATCCGGCGCTCGCCGAGCCGCGCTCGAAGGCCGAGCGCGAGTTGTTGCAGGCCTTGCGGACCCGGCGCTGAGCGGCGGGGTGGTTAGATCGCACCACTGGGGGAGCCGATGCCGAGAGTCGTGAGCAAGCGTCGGTTGCCAGTGCGCGTGCTGCCGGTGATGCTGCTGGCCGTGTTCCTGATGTTGACCTTCAAGGTCAATGACGTCTGGAGCGGCTTCGCCACGCTGTCCAACAACATCCAGCTGACCACCGCGCAGGCCCAAGCCCAGGCCCAGGCGCCGAAGGATGCCAAGGCCGACGCCAAGGCCGAGCCCGGCCCGGGCGCCAAGCCGGGCGAGCCGCAGGTCGCGTCGACCGCGCCGGCGCCCGCCGCCGAGCTGCCGCGCGACCCGACGCGCTTCAACCAGTCCGAGATCGACCTGCTGCAGGCGCTCGGCACCCGCCGCGAGGCGCTCGAGGTGCGCGAGCGCGCGCTCGACCAGCGCGAAGCGCTGATCAAGGCGGCGGAGAAGCGGCTCGAGGAAAAGGTCGCCGACCTCGACGCGGTCAAGCTCGAGCTGCAGCAGATGCTGGCCAAGAACAATCAGGAGGAAGACGCCCGCCTGCGCAGCTTGGTGCGCATCTACGAGTCGATGAAGCCCAAGGATGCCGCCACGATCTTCGACAAACTGGAGATCAATGTGCTATTGGGCGTGGTCGAGCGTATGAAGGAGAACAAGGTGGCGCCGATCCTCGCCAGCATGCAACCGGATCGCGCGCGCCAAGTGACCGACATGCTGGCTGACAAGAGCCAGCGCCCGCCGCCGCGCCGCTGACGGGTCCCAGCTCGTGCGTTGCGCAGCGGACCGCCGCCGCTAGGTCGATCGAGCGCGCGGTTCCGCTGTATGGTCCATCTGTGAAGCAGGAGAGAGCTCGGTGGCACTCGACAAAGCAATGAACGTCCTCATCGTCGACGACTACAAGACGATGCTGCGCATCATCCGCAACCTCCTGAAGCAGCTCGGCTTCGACAACGTCGACGAGGCGTCGGACGGCGCCACCGCGCTGCAGCGCCTGCGCGAGAAGGATTACGGCCTGGTGATCTCGGACTGGAACATGGAGCCGATGACGGGGCTGCAGCTGTTGAAAGAGGTCCGGTCGGACACCAAGCTCGCGCAAATTCCGTTCGTCATGGTCACGGCGGAGAGCAAGACCGAAAACGTCATTGCCGCCAAGGAAGCCGGCGTGACCAACTACATCGTCAAGCCGTTCAACGCTGAGACGCTGAAGCTGAAGCTGACCGCCGTGTTCGGGCCGTTCTGAGGCGGGACAAGCAGGGAGGCGTGATGGCGGGCCCGTCCGACAATCCCGAGCTGCAGCGCCAGCTCGCAAAGCTGCAGAGCCAGGGCGAGCAGGTGAGCCCGGCCGAGATCACCGCGATCGTCGAGAGCGTCATGGCGCGCCTTGCCGGCGACCTGACCGCGGCCGACATCAAGCTCTACGCCGAGCTCGAGGCGCTGGCGCGCTTCATCCAAACCGCGCGCAGCGAGATCGCGGCGGTGCGCCCCCAGGATATCGGCGCGACCGACATCCCGCTCGCCACCGACGAGCTCGACGCCGTGGTCGGCGCCACCGAGGAGGCGACCGGCACCATCCTCGATGCCGCCGAGGCGCTGTCCAACATCGCCGGCGCGCTGCCGCCGGAGGCCGGCGAGCAGGTCAACGCGGCGGTCACACGCATCTACGAGGCGTGCAACTTCCAGGACATCACCGGCCAGCGCATCACCAAGGTGGTGCGGACGCTGAAGCACATCGAGGATCGCGTCAGCGCGATGCTGAGCGCCTTCGGCGAGGCCGACCGTCCTGCCGGCGCGGCGGCGCCGGCACCCCCGACCGCGCCCCCCGAGGCGGCGAAACCCGCGGCGGCGACCGACAGCGACCTGCTCAACGGGCCGCAGTTGCCGGACGACGCCAAGAAGCAGGCCGAGATTGATGCCATACTTGCCAGCTTCGACCGCTAGGACGGCGCTTGCCGGTGCTGCGCTGGGCGTGCTGATCGCGCTGGCGACGGCTGCGCCAGCGCACGCCCAGTCGACCGTCACGGTGCGCTCCGGCCAGCACGACGGCTACGCTCGCCTGGTGTTCGACTGGTCGAAGCCGGTGCGCTTCGAGGCCAGCCTCGACGGCAACCAGCTGATCGTCCGCTTCGAGGCGCCGCTGTCGGCCGATCTCGGCGCCGCCGCGATCCGCCGGCTCGACGGCTACGTGACGCGCCCGGTGCTGGCGCCCGATCGCCGCAGCGTGACCTTCGACCTGGTGCGCCCGGTCACCGTGCGCAGCTTCCAGAACGAGCGCTCGACGGTGATCGACCTGGTCGATCAGCGCGGCGCCGCCGCGCCGGTGGCGCCGGCGCGCGCCGCTGCGTCCGAGGCTCCGGCCCCGGCGCCGGCGGCGACCCCGTCGCAACCCGCGCCGGTTCGCGCCGAGGCGCCCGCCGCGAGCCCGCCCGCGGCCCCGGCGCCGAGCCCGATCGAACCGCGCGCCCTCGCGGCGCTGCCGGTGCGGGTCGGCGAGCACGACGATTTCACCCGGCTCAAGTTCGAGTGGCCGCAGTCGGTCGAGTACAAGGTCGAGGCCAGCGCCGGGCGCGCCAAGATCCAGTTCGACCGGCCGGTTCAGATCGACCTCGCGGCGCTCAAGAGCGCGCTGCCGCGTGCCGTGGCGCAGCCCGAGCTGATCGACAACGGCATCGTGTTCAACATCCCGCGCACCGCCCAGGTACGGCATTTCCGCAGTGGCCTCGCGGTCGTGGTCGACGTGCTGGCGCCGCCGGCGACCGCGGCGCTCGACGAGCCCGCACCGGCGCCCGCCGCGCTGCCCGCGCCCGTGACGGCCGCGCCGCCGCCCGCCGTGGCCCGCGAGCCCGAGCGCTCGCCGCTCAGCATCGCGGCCCAGGCCGCGCCGGCGGCGGCCCAGACGCCCGACGTGCGGCCGCCCGCGATCCAACCGGTCGAGCAGCAGGGCCCGACCGTGCCGGTCACGGTCGCCGGCCCGCGCATCCGCATCGCCTGGAAGCAGCCGCCCTCGGCCGCGGTGTTCGCGCGCGGCAGCTCGGTCTACGTGCTGTTCGACAAGCCGGCCAAGTTCGATCTCGCCGCATTCGCGCCCAACCCGCGGATCAAGCAGCCGGTCGAGCGCATGGCGGCGCCCGAGATCGTGCAGGTCAACGGCGGTTCGGGCCTGCGCTTCACCGTGGCGGCCAATCTCAATCCCCAGCCGCTGCGCGAGAACGACGCCTGGACCATCACGCTGCGCAACGAGCCCCGGCGGCCGCAGAGCGTCGCCGCGGTGACGATCGAGTCGGCGACCGCGGAAGGCCCGCGCGTCGCGGTGGCGATGACCGGCGCCGAGAGCATGCTGACCCTGACCGACCCGGAGCGCGGCGAGCCGATGCGCGTCGTGCCGGTGCGCACCTCGGGGCTCGGCGTCGACAGCGGCCGCCAGTTCGCCCAGTTCGACATCCTGCCGAGCAACCAGGGCCTGGTCGTGGTGACGCGCGCCGACGGCATCGACGTGCGCCAGGTCGCCAACAATATCCTGGTCGGCGCCAGCCAAGGCGCTCTGGTGCTGTCGCGGACGCCGAGCGCCGGCGCCGCGACCGCGGGCGTCGGCGGCATCTTCGACTTCGCGCGCTGGAACGAGTCCGACGTCGACTTCACCGAGACGCGCCAGGGCCTGTCGCGCGCGGTCGCCGACGCCGATCCGGCGCGCCGCGCCGCCGCGCGCTTCGAGCTGGCGCAGTTCTTCCTGGCGCGCAATCATGCCGCCGACGCGGTCGGCGAGCTCAACCTGATCGCCGGCGACGGCGGCCGCTACGCCACCGATCCCTCGATCAAGGCGCTGCGCGGCGCCGCGCGCGTCATGCTGCAGGACGGCGCTGCCGCCAAGGCCGAGCTGTTCGACCCGCAGCTCAATAACGACACCGCGGTGCTGGTGTGGCGCGCCGGCGCGGCCGCGCTGCGCGGCGAATGGGCGGAGGCCGATCAGCTGTTCCGCCGCGGCGGCCGGCTGCCGGTCAGCTATCCGCCGGCGCTGCGCCAACGCCTGCTGCTGCTCGCCGCCGAGGCGGCGCTCAACGCCGGCGACAGCGGCCGCGTGCGCGAGCTGCTCGACGGCTTGTCGCGCGGCGACGTGCCGGCGCACGTGCGCGCGCAGGCCGACTATCTGCGGGCGCGCGCGCTGATCGCCAGCGACGACCGCAAGGGCGCGCTGCCGCTGCTGCAGCGCCTCGCCGCGGCCAACGACCAGTGGTCGCGCGCCCACGGCGAGTTTCTCCTGGTCGACCAGCAGCTGGCCGACAACACGATCGCGCCGCCCGAGGCGATCGAGCGGCTCGATCGCGTTCGCTTCGTGTGGAGCGGCGACGCGCTTGAATACAGGCTGCTGCGCCGCCTGGGCGAGCTCCAAGTCGAGCACGGCGACGTGCGCGCCGGCCTCAACCGGCTGCGCGAGGCGGTTGCACACTTCCCGGACAACCCCGACAACGGCGCCATCCGCGCGCGCATGACCGATGCGTTCGAGGGTCTCTATGACGGCAGCGCGCCGCGCAAGCTGGCGCCGCTGACCGCGCTGTCGCTCTACGACGACTTCCGCGACCTCACCCCGCCCGGCCCGCGCGGCGACCGGATGATCCAGAACCTGGCCGATCGGCTGGTCGCGATGGATCTGCTCGACCGCGCCGGCGAGCTGCTCGAGTACCAGATCAAGAACCGCCTCACGGGCGCCGAGAAGGCGCGCATCGGCGCGCGCCTCGCGGTGATCCAGCTGCTCGACCGCAAGCCCCAGGCCGCGAGCGCCGCGCTCGACGAGACCGAGGTGCCCAAGCTGCCGCCCGAGCTCGCCGCCGAGCGCCGTCACCTCAAGGCGCGCGCGGTCTCGGAGACCGGCGACAACAAGGCGGCGCTGGCCTTGCTCGAGGGCGACACCGACCGCGACGCCGACCAGCTGCGCGCCGAGATCCAGGTGCGCTCGCAGAACTGGAGCATGGCGGCGCAGGCGCTCGATCGCCTGGTCGGCGATCCCGGCCAAGGCGTGTTCGACGCCGCGCGGCGGCGCCAGATCCTCAACCTTGCGATCGCCTACGCGCTCGCCGGCGACGCCGAGGGCCTGCGCTCGGTGCGCGACCGCTTCGGCGACAAGATGACGACCGGCGCCACCAAGGATGCGTTCGGCCTGGTGACCAGCGTCACCGAGGGCGGCGCGGTGTCCGACAAGGCCTTGTCGTCGCGCTTCGCCGAGCTGCAGGAGTTCCAGCAGTTCATGGCGTCCTACCGCGAGAAGCTCAAGAGCTCGAGCCTCAGCGCCATCAACTAGCGCGGACGCCGTAAGGCGAACCGCAAAGGCGCGAAGACGCAAAGCCGCCGCGTTACGCTCGGCAGCGCTCTCTCAACACTAAGTACACGAAGGACACGAAGGCGTCCGGATGCACGCCTTGGTCGTCTCGGGCTTG
>JACQAI010000721.1 GCA_016195115.1 Pseudomonadota bacterium | reverse complement strand
GCACCGGCGCCGAGGCCGGAGGCGAACACGACCCCGCCGATGCCGGCCAGGGTCAAGAATTCCTTGCGGCTAAATTCCGTCATGGATGTGTCTCCTTCGACGTGACCGGGGACCGACCGGCGCCGGCGTTGGGCACGGCGCCTCGTGCCGATCAGACCGGGGGGACCGGCGGCTTATTCCCGGCAATTTTCGACCCGGTGGGAATAAACCGGGGCTAAGCTCGGTCGAGACCCCGCGGGTTTTTGCGGCACAAAAGCGGGGCCAGAAGGTGGCGAACGTGACCGAACAGGCGCGGGTCAGGCGCTTCGAGCAGCTCGCGGTGCCGCACTTGGACGCGGCCTACAACCTGGCGCGCTGGCTGACCCGCAACGATGCCGATGCCGACGACGTCGTCCAGGAAGCGTTCCTGCGCGCCTTCAGGTTCCTCGACGGCTTCCGCGGCGGCAGCGAGCGGGCCTGGTTGCTCACCATCGTGCGCCACACCTGCTACAGCTGGCTGCAGCAGAACCGGCCCGCCGAGGTCGTCGCGGGCTATGACCTCGAGGCCGGCGACCTCGATGCGGCGTCGCTCGATCCGAGCTTCCGACCGCCGCTCGCCGGGCCCGATCCCGAGATCGCGCTGCTGCACCAGGCCGACGAGGATCTGCTGAACGAGATGATCGCCGAGTTGCCGCCGCAGTTCCGCGAGGTCGTCATCCTGCGCGAGCTCGAGGATCTGTCCTACAAGGAGATCGCCGAGATCGCCGCAATCCCGATCGGCACGGTGATGTCGCGGCTGGCGCGTGCGCGCAAGGCGCTGCAGCGCGCCTGGGCGCGGCGCCGCACCGAGGAGGCGCGCCATGGGGTGTGATGCGGTCGCGGCAGAGGTCCACCCTTATCTCGACGATCAGCTCGAGCCCGATCGGGTCGGGCGCATCCAGGAGCACTTGCGCGGCTGCGCGGCTTGCACGCAGCTCTACGAAAGGCAACGGGCGATGAATTCGGTGATCCGACAGCACGCGCACTACTACACGGCACCCAAGCATCTGGCGCGCTCGATCCGCTCGAACCTGCGCACCTTGGCCGAGGCCGAGCGGCCGCGGCGGCGCAACGCCTGGGGCTGGTTCGCCAGCGGCGCCGCCTTCGCTTCGGCCGCCACGCTCGCGGTCAGCTTGAGCCTGCTCCAGCCGGGTCCGCGCGGCGGTGGTCTCGAACAGGAGTTGATCGCGGCGCACGTGCGCTCGCTGATGGCCAACCATCTGACCGACGTCGCGTCGTCGGACCAGCACACCGTCAAGCCGTGGTTCAGCGGCAAGCTCGACATGTCGCCGCCGGTCACCGATCTGACCGCCGAGGGCTACCCGCTGGTCGGCGGACGGCTCGACTATCTCGACCAGCGCGCCGTGGTCGCGCTGGTCTATCGCCACAACCAGCACCCGATCAACCTGTTCGTCTGGCCGGGCGACGCCGCCGCGACGCCGCTGCTGGCACGCCAGGGCTACAATCTGGTGCGCTGGAGCCAGGGCGGCATGACGTTCGCGGCGGTGTCGGATCTCAACCCCGCCGACCTGCAGGATTTTCAGAAGCTGATCGCCCGCAGCGCACCCTGAGGTCGATCAGCCGCAAAGACGCGAAGCGAACAGCCCCTCCGCCGTCATTGCGAGGAGCGCAGCGACGAAGCAACCCAGCGGGCGCTCTGGATTGCTTCGCTGCGCTCGCAATGACGGCGAGAGTAATGAGGCTTGATCCGAAATACCCTTCGGGTCTTTGCGGTTACCCCTGCCTCAGTCGAGCTTGAAGCCGATGGCGCGCACGAAGGCGCCGAAGTCGGTGCGCTGGGGCTCGGCGTATTGGCGCGCCTTGTCTTCCGACCAGCCGTAGAACGGCGCCTCGCCCCAGCGCTCGGGCTTGCGCTGGCGGCCGAACGGCGCCGTCTTGTGGCGGCGCTGATCGTACTCGTCGAGCTGCGCCGTGAGCCGGCTCTCGTCGTAGCGGTCGACCTGGACGCGCGCGTCGATCGCCAGGCGCGGCGACAGCCGTCCCGGCCCGTCGGGCCAGCCGACGCACAGGCCGGCGATCGGCACGACGCGCGAAGGCAGCGCAAGTTGCTCGGCGACCACGCGGGCGTGGTCGCGGATGACGCTGATCGGCACGCAGCCGAGCCCGACCGCCTCGGCGGCGGCGATGAACGCGGTCATCACGATCGCACCGTCGACCACGGCATTGAAGAACGCATCGAGGTGGTCGTTGGGGAACGGCTTGCCGCGCAGCGCCGAGATCTGCGGCATGCGGCTGCCGTTGCCGCAGAACACCAGGAACACCGGCGCCTGGTCCATCCACGGCATGTCGGGGATCAAACTCGAGATGGCGCGTCGTTTTGTTCGATCGTGCACGATCACGATGTCGCCCTGCTGCAGGTCGCTCTTCGACGGCGACGACAGCGCGCAGGCGCACAGCAGGCGCAGCAGCGCCGGCTCGACCGCGCGGTCGGTCCAGCGCCGATGCACGCGCCGCGCCGCCAGCCGCGCCAGGGTGTCGAGACCGGGCAGCGCCGGATCGACGGCGAGCCGTTCGCCGAAGCGCTCCTCGAGCACCTGCGCGATCGTCGCGGCGGCTTGGGGATCGGACATGGGGAGATTCCTCATCTAAGAAACTCCCTCCCCCGCGCGCAGCGTGGGCGAGGGTGGGGAGGGGGCCTCGTCGCGACGGCCCTCACCCTTCCCGCGCGGCTGCGCCGCGCGGGCCCCTTCCCTCTCCCGCGCTGCGAGAGAGGGTGGCAGGCGAAAGCGAGTCTTATTCCGCGGCGGCGGCCCGGGGTTGGGTCTTGGGCAGGTTGTAGAGCTTGGTGACGTTCTCCGAGGTGATCTTGCGGCGCACGCTCTCGGGGAACTTGGCCAGATTCT
>JACQAI010000720.1 GCA_016195115.1 Pseudomonadota bacterium | reverse complement strand
GACGAACAACGTCGCGGCGATGAACAGCTCGCTCGACCGCGTGCCGGCGACCAGCCGGAACAGCGGCCGCAGCACGATGCGGCCGACCAGCACGATGACGGCGACCGCGGCGCCGGCCTGCAATAGCGCCGTACCGATGCTGCCGAACACCGAGTCGCTGGTGCCGGCGCCGAGCACCAGGATGAGCATCAGGATCGGCACGACCGCGAGGTCCTGCGCCAGCAAGACGGCGAAGCTCGCCCGCCCGGTGTGGGTCGTGAGCCGGTGCTGATGGGAGAGGATCTCGAGCACGATCGCCGTCGAGGACAGCGCCAGGCACGCGCCGAGGATGACCGCCACCGAGCCGGTCTGGCCGCTCGCCGCGACGATCGCGGCAAGCGCCGCGGTAGTCGTCAAGACCTGCAGCGCGCCGAGGCCGAAGACCAGGCGCCGCATCGACTTGAGGCGGGCGAACGACAGCTCGAGACCGACCAGGAAAAGCAGAAACACGACGCCGAGGTCGGCGATGCCGGCGACGTTCTCCGCATCGACGACGGTGACCCAGTAGAGCCATGGCATGCGCTCGATGAACGAGCCGAGGCCGAGCGGTCCGAGCAGCGCGCCGGCGCCCAAATAGCCGAGCACGGGGTTGAGACCCCAACGGCGCGCCATCGGCACCACGAACCCGGCCGTGCCGAGCACCACGAGGGCGTCGCTGTACGCCGCGATGTTGATCGATGCCGCCACGCCGCCTCTCCCTTCGCTCGCGCCCCCTGCTGTTTGGCCCTGCCGGAGGACCGCCCGGACGTCGTCGGCCGGCCACGCGGGGGACGTCGCTGGACTATGGCGGATGACGCGGTGCGATGTTGCGCGAATCGCCGCCCCGCGGCGGCGGCGGGTGGTCCGAGCGCGCAACCGCGCGTCGCCGCGGTTTGAGTTTCCCGCCCAACAATGCGATAGTCCGACATCGGTCATACACGCACGGGCCTACCCGAGGCTTGGCCGGCTGAGAGACGCCAAGGCGCGCTCCCGCCTCCGATCGCAGGGCGCGCGCATGCCGGCCAACCTCAGCTTAACCACCGTCGCGCGGCCCGTGCGCGCCGACGACGTCTGCGCCGAGGCGCCCGGCTGACGCGGCGATCGTGAACCAAGAGGAGCGGCCATGGCTCGGAGGCCCAACTATCGCATGGAGCGGAACCAGCGCAGTCAAGCCAAGCAGGCAAAGCGCGAGGCGAAGCTCAGGGCGCAAGAGGAGATCACGGCGCAACGCAAGGCGGCCGCCGAGGCGGCTGACAACGGCAAGGTCGAGGAGAAGGAGCCTGGCGCCTGAGCGTGCCGGCGCCGGGATGACGATCGCAGCGGCGTTTGCGTCCGAGGCGATACCGCGCTAGTAGCCTTCGCGCTCCATGCGCTTGCGCAGCGCCTTGCGGTGGCGGCGCACGGCTTCGGCGGCCTCGCGGGCACGCCGCTCCGACGGCTTCTCATAGGCGCGCCGCCGCTTCATCTCGCGAAACGTACCCTCGCGCTGCATCTTCTTCTTCAGCACGCGCAGCGCCGCGTTGATGTCGTTGTCGCGGACGAAGACTTTCATGACTGTACCTTTCCCCTAGCCCTGCTCGGTCGCGCGCCCGCTCACGTCTGGCGGTTGCGCGCCATGGGGCGATCGCGGCCGAAGCGATCGTCCATGTAGCGCTTTTGCGCGTCGAGCGCGGCGCGGCGCGCCTGGGTCGGTCCGGACGTCACGGCGGGGCTCCGCGGTCGCGACGGCCGATCGACGCCGACCGGTGTTCCCGGCTCGGGCGAGCTCGTCTTGCCGAGGTGACGGTCCATGGGCGTCCTCCCTGCAATTCGTGGAGCCTGCCACATTGCCGGCGCCTCCCCCCTCAACGCTCGGGGCGCGCCGTTCGATGCGGCGAGGCTCAGCGCCGTGCCCGCTCGCGCGCGGCGTCGAAGCCGGTGCGCCAGCGGTCCCGCTCCGCCGCCGTCCGATAGGGATTGAGACCGTCGGCCTGCGTCGCCGCGGCGTCGTCCGAGGCGGCGGCCAGGCGACCGGCCCGCCAGCCCTCGGCCTGGATTCGGCTAAGCGCGAACGCGCTCGGCGCCGGGGCGGGCGTGACCCGATCCTCCGGGCCGGCGTGTTCGCGGCGAGCCATGCCGAGGTCAGGCGGCGGCGAGCTTCGTCGCGGCGGTCTTGCCGCGCTCGGTGGTGATCTCGAAGCTGACCTTCTGGCCTTCCATCAAGCCACGCATGCCGGCGCTCTCGACCGCGCTGATATGCACGAAGACGTCCTTCGAGCCGTCATCCGGTTGGATGAAGCCGAAGCCCTTCTGAGTGTTGAACCATTTCACAGTGCCAACGGCCATAGCGGCCTCCGTTCGGGCAGGGGTTTGCGGTCGCACGAAGATCGCACGACGCGACAGCAGTAGCGCTTGTTGGAGATCTTGAACGCTGCCCGAGAACGGCCAGCAAGACGCCAGAAGCAGAAACGGCGATCCGACCCGATATAGGCGCGTGGCGGGACGATTGCAATGGCCCGGGGCGATTTGGGGCGGCGAGGCTCTGGCGGACCACCGCCTCGAGGGTCATCGTAGGGTGGTGGTTGTGCTCGCTGGGCGGCGCCGGCCGGCGATCAGGCGCAGCAACGCCAAGCCGCGCGCAGCACCGGGTCGGCGAAGCGCTTGTTGCGAAACTCGGCCGTCACGCGCCGACGCGGCGCTCGCCGTCCGAGATCTGGACCGACGCCAAGGCCGGGTGCTGCCGCAGCAGCACGGCCCCGCGCTCGCGCGCGGCGTCATCGTCACCGGCTTCGATGGACTCGACGTGGCGAATGCGATCGAGCGCGTCCATCAGGTAGCACTTGTAGCGCGCCATCGGGCTGCACCGTGCGAGAGTCCCGCCGCGCCGGTGCGCCCGCGGGTCGAGCCGGGTGTTTCAGCCGGCGTGCCGGAACAGGCTGCGATCCAATAGCGCGGCGGCCGCCACCGTCTTGGTTAGGCTGCGATCGGCGGCGTTGACGAGCCGGGCGTAGCGCACACCGTCGCCGCCGTCGAACAGCTGCACGACGCGCCACACGCGGGTGACGCCGCGGCCGACATTCGATCCGGTCGCGCTGACGAACCGATCCTCGAGCGTGACGCTGTCTGATGTCATCGATTGCTCCAGCCGCGCCGCTACGCCGCCGCAGCCGCCTTCTTCTTGACGCGAATCGTCTTGAAGCCGCGCGCCCGCGCGGCCTTGTGCGCCCAGCGGCGCGCCTCTTCGACCGACGGCGCCACGAACGTGTCGCTCTCGGTGAGGGCCGCCGCGCCGTCGCCTTGGGTGATCGTCCACGAGACGCGCACGTCCGCGGCGGTCGGCTCGATGGTCATGCGGAACGTGCCGCCGTCCTCAGCAACCAACATGGGCCATCTCCTTGCCATCGATGCGCCGAGGCGCCGCTCTCCGTATCGGTCTGGAGAGTAGCTCGTCGATTGTCGCGCGGGTCACGGGAAGATCGGCATCGCTGCCGTCGCTTGCACCATATAGGGCCGATACGCTTGTTTACCAATGAATTCGCCAACCGCCGGGAGCCGGCGCGGGATGGCGAGGGGCCGACAAACGGGAAACTCTTGGGCTATGGTTGGTCTGCTGCGGCTCGGCCGCCCGACGGAGCGCGGCGCCGAAAAACCTCGGAGGAACAGCGATGCGCCTGACGCGCGTCTTCGGCCTCGGCGCTGTGGCCGCCGTTCTGGCACTCGGCATCGCCCAAGCCGCGATCGCACAGACCTACCCGACCCGCCCGGTGCGCCTGGTCGTCGGCTTTTCGGCGGGCGGCGGCGCCGACATCGGCGCGCGCATTCTGGCGGCGGCGCTGACCGACAAATGGGGCCAGCAGGTCGTGGTCGAAAATCGCACCGGCGCCGGCGGCATGATCGCCGCCGAAGCGGTGGCGCGCGCCGCGCCCGACGGCCATACCCTGCTGGCCTGCTCGAGCAACCACGTGTTCGCACCGCACCTCTACAAGCGCTTGGCGATCGATCCGCTCAAGGACGTCACGCCGATCACGGCGACCGCGACCCTGCCCAACATCCTGGTGGTCCATAACGGCCTGACGTTCCGCTCGGTCGGCGACGTGATCGCGCACGCCAAGGCGCATCCCGGCACTTTGACCTATGGCTCGTCGGGCATCGGCGGCTCGATCCACCTGACCATGGAGCTGTTCAAGGACCAGGCCGGCGTCGACATCGTCCACGTGCCCTACAAGGGCGGCTCGGCATCGTTGGCCGACGTCATCGCCGGTCACACCAACATGATGTTCGGCAACGCCACCGAGCAGGTCGGCGCGGTCAAGTCCGGCCAGGTGCGCGGGCTCGGCGTGTCGTCGCGGACCCGCCATCCGGCGCTGCCCGACGTGCCGACCATCTCCGAGGCCGGCGTGCCGGGCTTCGAGGTGATTACGTGGTACGGCCTGTGCGCGCCCAACGGCGTGCCCGAGCCGATCCTCGACAAGCTCAACGCCGATGCCCGCGCCGCCATGGCGACCGCCGACTACCAGCGCCGCTGCACCGAGCAGGGCATCCAGCCGGCGCCGATGTCGCGCGCCGACTACGCCGCGTTCATCGAGGCGCAGGTCGTGAAGTGGACCGCGGTGATCAAGAAGCTGGGCATCCAGCCGGAGTAGCCTGGGCGCGATGGCCCACGTGATCAGCATCCACGAGTACGACCTCAAGCCTGGCGTGGCGGACGCGGATTTCGAGCGCGCCCTCCATGACGCCGAAAAGCGCGGCCTGTTCGCGCTCCCCGGCCTGATCGGGCACCGCTTCCTGCGCGGCCTGAAGGGCCACCGGCGTGGCCGCTACGCCGCGATCTGGATTTTTGCGAGCGCCGAGGCGTGGGAGGCGCTCTGGGGCCCGCCGGACCGCCCGCTTCCGCCGGCGGAATACCCGGCGACCTGGAAGATCTGGGAGACCGAGGTCCTGGCGCGCTTCCTGGCCCGGGATCCCGACACGATCCGCTTCACGAGCTACACCGAGGTCCAGTAGTCGTCGAGCTGCCGAATGTGGCGCGCCTTGTCGGCGTCGGACAGGAACGACGCGACGAAGCTGTTGCGCGCCAGCCGGTACACGTCATCGCGCGTCAAATCGAGCGCGCGCCGGCAACCGATCAGGTTGTCGTTGACGTAGCCGCCGAAATAGGACGGGTCGTCGGAGTTGATCGTGACGCACAGGCCGGCGCGCAGCAGGCGTTTGACGTTGTGGTGCGCCAGATCCGGGAAGACCTTGAGCTTGACGTTGGAGATCGGGCACACGGTCAGCGGCACCAGGCTCTTGGCCAGGCGCGCGACCAGCGCCGGATCCTCCTCGGCCCGCACGCCGTGATCGATCCGCTCGACCCCGAGCACGTCGAGCGCCTCGACGACGAATTCGGCGGGCCCCTCCTCGCCGGCGTGCGCCACCTTGCGGAAGCCGCGCTTGGTGCACTCGGCGAACAGCCGCGCGAATTTCTGGGGCGGATGGCCGATTTCGGCGCCGCCCAGGCCAACGCCGGCGATGCGCTTATGCCACGGCGCCGACGCCTCCAGGCACCTGAAGCCGTCGTCCTCGGTCTGGTGGCGCTGGAACACCATGATGAGCCGCGACGTGATGCCGAGTTTTTGCTCGACGTCGTCGAGCGCGCGCAGCACGCCGTCGAACACGGTCGCCATCGGAATGTTGCGCGCGGTGTGGCCCTGCGGCCCGAGGAAGAGCTCGGCGTGCACGACGTTGTCCTGCTTGGCCCGCGCGAAATACGCCCAGGTCAGGTCGTAAAAATCCTGCGGCTGCAGCAGCACGTTGACGCCGGCGTAGTAGAGGTCGAGGAACGACTGCAGGTTGGTGAAGGCGTAGGCACGGCGCAGCGCCTCGACCGAGGCGTACGGCATCGTCACGCCATTGCGTGCTGCCAGCGCGAAGGTCAGCTCGGCCTCGAGCGATCCCTCGAGATGCATGTGCAGCTCGGCCTTCGGCATGCCGGCGACCAACGTGTCGAGATCGGCCATGACATCTCTATAGCACGACCCTCACCTCCCGGCGCGCAGCGCGCGCCGGGAGGGTGAGGGGCGCGGCGGGTCAGTACCGGACCTTGTCCGGTTTCTTCTCCCAGGTGTCGAAGGCGACGCGGGCTTCGTCGGCGAGCACCCGCGTGATCGGGATCGACCGCGCGTCGAGCGGCAGCGGGATCTCGCGGTAGAGCAGGTCGTCGTCGAAGCCGATGCGCGCGGCGTCGGTGCGGGAGTTGGCGTAGCTGATGCGTGTCAGCCGCGCCCAGTAGATCGCGGCGAGGCACATCGGGCACGGCTCGCAGCTGGTGTAGATCTCGCAGCCCGCGAGGTTGAAGGAGCCGAGCGCCGCGCAGGCCGCGCGGATCGCGACGATTTCGGCGTGCGCGGTCGGGTCGTTGGTCGCGACGACGCGGTTGCAGCCCTCGGCGACGATCGCGCCGTCCTTGGCGATCAGGGCACCGAAGGGGCCGACGCCGACACCGTCGCGCATCCCCTCGTGCGACAGCGCAATGGCGCGGCGCATCAGCTCGGTCGGAGTCATGCCGACGGGCGCGGCGCCGCGGCAACCAGCGGATGATCGAGCGTGGTGACGAACTCGGGCGCAGCACCACCCGGCGCACCCCAGCCGGTCACCGCCGGACCGAAGAAGTCGGCGTTGGCCGCCTTGAACGGTTGCTCGGCCGCCGGCGTGGCGTCGTCCTCGAAAATCGCCTCGACCGGGCAGACCGACAGGCACAGGCCGCAGTTGATGCATTCGTCGGGATGGATGTACATCATCCGCCCGCCCTCGTAGATGCAGTCGACCGGGCAGACGTCCTGGCAGGCGCCGTCCTTGACGTCGATGCAGGGCGAGGTGATGACATAGGTCATCGCACCCTATCGCCCTTGCCAGCGCGGCGCGCGCTTCTCCAGAAACGCCTGCACGCCCTCGTCCTGATCCTTCGACGCCAACGCCGCCATCAAGGCCGGCGTGCGCAGGCTCTGGGCGTCCTGCGCCGACATGCCGGCACCGCGGCGCACCAGCTGTTTGATCGCGCGCACCGACAGCGGCGCGCACGCCACGATGTCGGCGACCCAGCGCGCCACTGCCGCGTCGAGCTCTGCCGGCTCGACGACCTCGTTGATCAGGCCCATGCGCAAGGCTTCATCCGCGCCGATTCGCCGTCCGGTCAACAGCAGGCCCATCGCCTGGACGTGCGGCAGCCGGCGCGGCAGCAGCGCGATGCCGCCGTCGAGCGGCAGCCGGCCGAGTCGCGGCTCGGGCAGACCAAAGGTCGCGGTGCGCGCCGCGACCACGATGTCGCAGCCCAAGACCATCTCCATACCACCGCCGAGCGCGTGGCCGTTGACCCGCGCGATCACCGGAACATCCAGAGAGTCGCGCAGCGCGATGCCGCCGAAGCCGCCGGGGCGCGGTGCGGCCCAGTACTCGAGCCCGGTCTTGGCGCCGCCCGCCTTCATGTCGGCGCCGGTCGAGAAGGCGCGCTCGCCGGTGCCGGTCAGCACGACGCAGCGCACGCGCTCGTCGCGCTCGATGGTCTGCCAGATCTCAATCAACGCGCGCTCGGCGGCCGCGTCGATCGCGTTCATGCGGTCGGGCCGGTCGATGGTGACGCGCGCGACGCCGTCGGCGTCGACCGTGAAGGCGATGCCGCTCACGCCACCACCTTATTGCCGCGCAGGTCCGCGATCTTGTCGGCCGGATAGCCGAGCTCGCGCAGAACTTCGTCGTTGTGCTGGCCGAGCTGCGGCGACGGCCGGCGCACCTGGAACGCCGACGGGTCCATGGTCAACGGCGTGCCGACGAAGCGGTGAGCGCCCTCGCCGACCACGGTGCCGTTGACCTGGGTCTGCGGCGCCGCGAGGGCTTCCGCCATGGTCTGCACCGGCGCGCATAGCAGGTCCTGCGCCTCGAGCCGGCCGAGCCAATGCGCCGTCGTGTCGGTGGCGAAGCGCTCGCGGAATTTTTGTTGCAGCACCGCCTTGTGCTCGACCAGGCCGGCAAAGGTGGCGTAGCGGGAGTCGGCCGAGAGATCGGGCAGCTCGAGGGCGCGGCAGATGTCCTGCAGCGGGT
>JACQAI010000719.1 GCA_016195115.1 Pseudomonadota bacterium | reverse complement strand
CGGCATCGCCCAGACCGGCAGCGACCTGTCGCCGTGCAACCGCCACCACCTCGAGCTCGCCGAGCGCGTGCGGGCCGGCATCCGCGAGATGGGCGCCGTTCCGATCGAGTTTCCCGTGCACCCGATCCAGGAGACCGGCAAGCGGCCGACCGCGGCGCTCGACCGCAACCTCGCCTACATCGGCCTAGTCGAGATCCTGCACGGCTATCCCTTGGACGGTGTTGTTCTAACGACCGGCTGCGACAAGACCACGCCGGCCTGCATCATGGCGGCCTGCACCATGGACCTGCCCGCGATCGTGCTGTCGGGCGGGCCGATGCTCGACGGCTGGTACAAGGGCAAGCTCGCGGGCTCCGGCATGGTGGTGTGGGAGGCGCGCAGGCTGCTTGCCGCCAAGGAGATCGACTACGACGAGTTCATGGAGATGGTCACCGCGTCGGCGCCGAGCGCCGGCCACTGCAACACCATGGGCACCGCGACCTCGATGAACTCGCTGGCCGAGGCGCTCGGCCTGTCACTGCCCGGCTGCGCCGCGATCCCGGCGCCCTACCGCGAGCGCGGCCAGATGGCCTACGCCACCGGCAAGCGCATTGTCGAGATGGTCCACGAGAACCTGATCCCGTCGAAGATCCTGACGCGCGCGGCGTTCGAGAACGCCATCGTGGTGTGCTCGGCGATCGGCGGCTCGACCAACTGCCCGATCCACATCAACGCCATCGCGCGCCACATCGGCGTTGAGCTCGACATCGAGGACTGGCAGAAGGTCGGCTACAACGTGCCCATGCTCGTCAACCTGCAGCCGGCCGGCGAGTATCTCGGCGAGGCTTTCCACCGCGCCGGCGGCGTGCCCGCGGTGGTGCGCGAGCTGATGGACAACAAGCTGATCCGCGAGAAGGCGCTGACCGTCACCGGCAAGACGATGGGCGAGAACTGCCGCAACACCCGCGCGACCGACCGCAAGGTCATCCGCGCCATCGATCAGCCCATGATGAAGCAGGCCGGCTTCGTGGTGATGCACGGCAACCTGTTCGAGTCGGCGCTGATGAAGACCTCGGTGATCAGCCCCGAGTTCCGCAAGCGCTATCTCGAACGGCCGGGCCACAAGGACGTCTTCGAGGGCCGCGCCATCGTGTTCGACGGCCCCGAGGACTATCACGCGCGGATCAACGACCCGTCGCTCGACATCGACGAGAACTGCCTGCTGGTGGTGCGCGGCGCCGGGCCGCTCGGCTACCCGGGCAGCGCCGAGGTCGTCAACATGCAGCCGCCCGACCGCCTGATCCAAAAGGGCATCACGACCCTGCCGACCTTGGGCGACGGCCGCCAGAGCGGCACCTCGGCCAGCCCGTCGATCCTGAATGCCTCGCCCGAGGCCGCAGCGGGGGGTGGTCTGGCGTTGATCAAAACCGGCGACAAGGTGCGCATCGACCTCAAGGCGCGCACGGTCGACATGGTGATCTCCGAGGCCGAGCTGGCCAAGCGCAAGCGCGCGTACCAGCCGCCCAAGCTGGTCAACATGACGCCGTGGGAGGAGATCTACCGCAGCACGGTCGGGCAGCTCTCAACCGGAATGTGCATGGAATTGGCGACCAACTACCACCGGGCGGTGAAGGCGATCCCGCGGAACTCGCACTGACCCAACCCGGACCGTCACATTCGCCCTTGCCATATCTAGTGGGTGGGGGGTATCGTGCCACAACTTCTTGAGGGGGGTGTGGCACATGGACTGGACTCAAGAACAGGTTACCGAACTCAGCCGGCTGTGGGACGAGGGCTTGACGACGGCCGAGATCGGCCGCCGCTTGGGCATCACCAAGAATGCCGTGGTCGGCAAGGTCAACCGGCTGCACCTGTCGCCTCGGCAATCGCCGATCAAACGGGTCGAGAAGCCGCCTGTGATTGAGCTCAAGGGCCCGGCCTGCTCGTGGCCGATCGGCCATCCGCGCGAGCCGGGCTTCCACTTCTGCGGCCAGCCGCCGGTCGCCGGCAAGCCGTACTGCACCGAGCACTCGGCAAAGGCCTACGTGCCCGCGACCCGCTCCGGCCGGCCGGATCGCCCACCCCATCACGCCAGCAAGTAGCTGAGCCACGCCTTTCGGAAGAGGGCCGCGCCCGGCGCGGCCCTCTTTCATTTTGCCGTCGATTCGGCCGGCCACAGCCACGCGGCGCCACGCACGCCGCTCGAGTCACCGTGGTGGGCCTGGACCAGGCGGGTCGCGACCGCGTCCGAGAACACGTAGGCGGCCCAGCGCCGCGGCACCGCCTCGTAGAGCCGCGTCAGGTTGGACAGCCCGCCGCCGAGCACGATGACGTCCGGATCGACCAGGTTGATCACGGTCGCGAGCGCGCGGGCCAGCCGGTCCTCGTAGCGCTCGAGCGTTGCCAGCGCCGTCGCGTCGCCGCGCGCCGCCGCGGCGGCGATCTCGAGCGCGGTGGGGACGCCCGCCGTCGTGTCGCCGCGCGCCGCGGCGAACCCCGCCGCCAGTCCGGGACCCGACAAGAACGTCTCGATGCAGCCGTGCTGGCCGCAATAGCAGCGCCGCCCCGGGCGCTCGTCGTCGCTCGGCCACGGCAGCGGGTTGTGGCCCCACTCGCCGGCGATCGCATTGGCGCCGACCACGATCGTGCCGTCGATCACCAGCCCGCCGCCGACGCCGGTGCCGAGGATGACGCCGAACACGACGCGCGCGCCGGCCGCGGCGCCGTCGGCGGCCTCGGACATCACGAAGCAGTTGGCGTCATTGGCGAGGCGCACCGGCCGGCCGAGCCGCGTCGCGAGATCGCGGTCGAACGGCCGGCCGATCAGCG
>JACQAI010000730.1 GCA_016195115.1 Pseudomonadota bacterium | reverse complement strand
GGTTTTGTGCCGGGGTCGAACGCGCGATCGAGATCGTCGAGCGCGCGCTCGACAAGTACGGCGCGCCGATCTACGTGCGCCACGAGATCGTGCACAACCGCCACGTCGTCGACCGGCTGCGCGCCAAGGGCGTGAAGTTCGTCGAGGAGGTCGAGGACGTGCCGCCCGGCGCCGTCACGGTGTTCAGCGCCCACGGCGTCGCGCGCGCGGTCAAGGACGCCGCCTCCGAGCGCGGCCTGCCGGTGATCGACGCGACCTGCCCGCTGGTCTCGAAGGTCCACAGCGAAGGCCAGCGCTACGCCAAGCAGGGCCGCGAGGTCGTGCTGATCGGCCATGCCGGGCACCCCGAGGTCGAAGGCACGATGGGCCAGATCCCCGGCCGCGTGCACCTGATCTCGACGGTCGACGACGTCGCCACGCTCAAGGTCGGCAATCCCGAGATGCTGGCCTACGTCACCCAGACGACGCTCAGCATCGACGATACGCGCGCGGTGATCGACGCGCTCAAGGCGCGCTTCCCGACCATCGTCGGACCCGACACGCGCGACATCTGCTACGCCACCCAGAACCGGCAGCACGCGGTGCGCGAGCTCGCTGAGGTGGTCGACGTCATCCTGGTGGTCGGCGCCCAGAACAGCTCGAACTCGAATCGGCTGCGCGAGATCGGCGAGGAGCTGGGTAAACCCAGCTACCTGATCGCCGACGCCGGCGCGCTCGACCCGAGCTGGCTGACCGGCGCCAAGGCGGTCGGCGTCACGGCCGGGGCCTCGGCGCCCGAGCAGCTGGTCGACGAGCTGGTCGAGCGGCTGCGCCAGCTCGCCCAGGTCGAGCTCTCGGTGCTGCCCGGCATCGACGAGAACGTGCGCTTCCGCATGCCCCCGGAGCTCCAGCCGGCGGAGTAGCCGTCGGCGGCGCCGACCCCTTCAGTCGTCATCGCGAGTGCTGTGAAGCAATCCAGAGTCGCGCGACGACTCCTGGCTTGCTTCGTCGCTTCGCGCCTCGCAATGACGAGGAAGGGCGGCGCTAAACCCGCCGCAGATCGGCCTTGAGGCGGCGGACGCCGAGCCGCAGCGCGGCGAGCGCGGCGCGGGTGTCGCGGGCGGCGGCGAACAGCTTGGCCAGCTGACCGGGCTCGCGCCACAGCGAGCCAAGCACGGCGGCGACATCGACGCCGCCGCGGCGGTCGAGCCCGACCAGGGCGGCCGGCGGCAGGTCGCTCGCCGCGGCGTCGGCGATGGTCCGCACCACGACGAACGGCAGCCGTGCGCTCGCCGCGACCCGCGCCACGCCGCCGCTCTCGAGGTCGACCGCGAGTGCGCCGGTGCGCTCGAACAGCTCCGCCTTCAGCGCCGCGCGGCAGATGATGCGGTCGCCGCCGAGCACGGTGCCGGCGATCGCGCCGGGCAGGCCGGCGAGCAACCGCGCGCACCACGCCGCATCCGTCGCGATGGTGGCGTTGCGCACGATGACGCCGGTCGCCACCACCAGCGCGCCGGTCGGCAGGGACGGCTCGAGACCGCCCGCGATGCCGAAGCTGATCAGCGCCACGGCGCCACGCTCGATCAAATCGCCGGCCTTGGCCTCGGCATCGCCCGAGTATCCGCCGGTCGACGCGACCAGACGCGTGCAGCGCCGCGCGATCGCCGCCTCGGCGCGCATGCCGGTGACGATGCCGACGGCGGTGCTCAAATGCCGTGAAGCACGGCGGTCGCGTTGCGCTGCTTCAGCGACCGGAAGCGCGCCAGCGACCAGATTGGAAAGACCGAACGATAGCCGTGGTAGCGCAGGTAGAACACCCGCGGGAAACCGACCGCGGTGTAGTGCTCCTCCTGCCACTCGCCGTCCTTGCGTTGCGTCGCGGTGAGGTAGCCCACGCCGCGCGCCACCGCGTCGCTGTCGACCTCGCCCGCGGCCATCAGGCCGAGCAGCGCCCACGCGGTCTGCGACGCCGTGCTGACCTCGCCGCTGCCGCGCGGCGCACCCGGCTCGTAGGACGCGCCGTCCTCGCCCCAGCCGCCGTCGGCGCGCTGCTTCTCGTTCAACCATGCGACCGCGCGGCGCACGTCGGGCCGCTGCATGTCGACGCCCGCAGCGTTGTAGGCGCACAACACCGACCAGGTGCCGTAGACGTAGTTGGTGCCCCAACGGCCGTACCAGCAACCCTCGGGCTCCTGCTCGCGGCGCAGGAACTCCAGACCGGCGACGATCGCCGGGTGGTCCTTGTCCAAGCCGAGCTGGGCCAGCATGCCGAGGCAGCGCGCGGTGACGTCGGCGGTCGGCGGATCGAGCAAGGCGCCGTGATCGGCAAAGGGTATGTGGTTGAGGTAGTAATAGGTGTTGTCGGCGTCGAACGAGCCCCAGCCGCCGTTCTTGCTCTGCAGCCCGAGCACCCATTCGGCAGCGCGTTCGATGGCGGCGCGATGGGCCACCGGATCGATGCGATCGAGCGCCATCACGACCACCGCGGTGTCGTCGACGTCGGGATAGTGCGGGTTGGCGTACTGGAATGCCCAGCCGCCGGGACGCACGTTGGGCCGTTGCGCCGCCCAGTCGCCGACCACGTCGAGCACCTGGCAGCGCTCCAGCCATTGCGCGCCGCGCCGCGCCGGCGCGACGCCCTCGACCCCGACCTCCATCAAGGCATGGCAGACCAGCGCGGTGTCCCACACCGGCGACAGGCACGGCTGGCAATAGGTGCGCGCCGGATCGAGCACCAGGAGCTTGGCGAGGGCTTTTTTCGCCGTGACGAGCTGCGGGTGGTCCTTGGGATAGCCCAGGCAGTCGAACATCATCACGGTGTTCGCCATCGCCGGGTAGATCGCGCCGAGCCCGTCCTCGCCGTTGAGCCGATCGGCGACGAACGCGACGGCGCGCTCGATCGCGCGCTGGCGCCCGCGCGCCGGGAAGCGCGGCTCGACCACGCGCAGCCCGCGATCGAGGCCGCGGAACACGTAGCTCCAGAAGGTGCGCACGCCGGAGAACCACGAGCCGACCTGGTCAGGCGGGATCGTGAACAATTCGTCGATCGCGATGCCGCGCGGATTGCGCGCGCGCGGCTTCAAGGTCATCAGGACCAGGAGCGGCACCAGCACGGTGCGCGACCAGTAGGAGATCTTGTCGAGGTGGAACGGAAACCACTTCGGCAGATTCATGATCTCGACCGGCATCACGGGTACCGCGCGCCACGGCACGAAGCCGAACAGCGCCAGCAGGATGCGGGTGAAGACGTTGCAGCGCGCCGCACCGCCGTGCGCCAGGATGGCGGCGCGGGCGCGCGCCATATGGGGCGCGTCGGGCGCATCGCCGATCGCCTTGAGGGCCAGGTAGGCTTTCACGGTCGCGCTGATGTTGAAGGCGCCGCGGTGGAACAGCGGCCAGCCGCCGTGCTCGCCCTGGATCGAGCGCAGATAGACGGCGATGCGCGCCTCGAGCGCCGGATCGATCTCGTCCAGATAGTGCTGCAGCAGCACGTACTCGGCCGGGATGGTGGCGTCGGCCTCGAGCTCGAACACCCAATGGCCGTCGGCGCGCTGCACGCCGAGCAGCGCCCGCGTGCCGCTATCGATCACGTGATCGAGCCGGCGCAGGAACCCCTCGGCGTCGATCGGCGGCTCGCCCGCCCCAGATCTCATCGCGACTGCCACGTCCTGGTGACCGGAAGTGCCCCCGGAAGCCGGGTCCTTATGGTGCAAACTTGCGATGATCTCAAGGGAAACCCATGATTTTAGCGATCTCCACCGGGTGCCAGCAGCGCCGCCGCCCGCAACCCCGAATCGATCGCCCCTTCGATGGTCGCCGGCAAGTGGGTCTGGGTCCAATCTCCCGCTAGCAACAGGTTGTGCCAGCGCGTGGTTGCATCCGGGCGGCGGTCGAGCTGGGCCGGCACCGCGGCAAAGGTCGCGCGGCGCTCCTTGACGATGCGCCAGGGCGGCAGCGCCGCGCTCTCGAGCGCCAGCGCGCGCGCGACGTCGTGCCAGATCCGTTCGGCAAGCGTCTCGGCCGGCTGATCGACCAGCCGGTCGGCGGCACTGATCGTCACCGAGACGACGTCGCGCTTGACGAACACCCACTCCGCGAGGCCGCCGATCAGGCCGATGAAATCGGCGCCGCGCAGATCGGGATCGCGCGGCGCGGCGATCCGGTAGTGGGCGTTGACGATGGCGCGAAATTCGGTCGGCGCGATCAGCTCGGGCACCAGGCCGGCGGCAACCGGCGCCGGTACCGCCAGCACGACGCGGTCGTCCGGCCCGAGCATGATGGCCTCGCCGACGAAGCGCAGTGCACGCACCCGCCCGTCGGCGAGGTCGAGCTCGCGCAAGCGCTGGCCGAACCGCACGGCGACGCCGGCGCGCGCGAGCGTCGCGAGCGCGGGGTCGACGAAGCTTTCCGACAGGCCCTCCGCGGGCACCCGCGGACGGCACGCCGCACCGCCGGCGCCGAAGGTCATGCGCACCACCCGCCACAGCAGCCGCGCCGCGCCGTCCTCCGGCGCCGTATTGAGCGCCGCGATGGTGAGCGGCGCCCACAGCCGCGCGAAGAGCGGCCGGCGCGTGTCGAGGCGCGCCGCGACGGTGTCGTCGGGTGCCGCGCGCCACAGGCTGAGGGCCTCGAGATAATCGCGCGCGCGGGTCTCCGGGATGCGCCGCGCCGCGCTCAGCACCCACCACGGCAGGCGCCCGGGGTTGGGCCGCAGCACCCAGCGCCGGCCGCTCGCGAGGTCGACGAACGGGAAGCGCGC
>JACQAI010000729.1 GCA_016195115.1 Pseudomonadota bacterium | reverse complement strand
GCCGCGCAGGGTCGCGGCGACCGAGGCGGCGGCGCCGCGCGCGTCGAGCACCAGCACGACCGGCCAGCCGAGCCGCGCGGCGAGCGCGGCGGTCGAGCTGTCGCCGGCGGCGCCGATGCCGTCGAACAGGCCCATGACGCCCTCGACCACGATCAGCTCGGCGTCATCGAGGTCGGCGAGGATGTGCGCGATCGTGCCGGGCCGCATCGCCCAGACGTCGAGGTTGGGCGCCGGCCGGCCGGCCGCGGCGGCCAGGAACGCGGCGTCGATATAGTCGGGCCCGGCCTTGGCGGCCGCGACGCGCACGCCGGCGGCGCGCAGCGCGTGCACCAGACCGAGCGTCACCGTGGTCTTGCCGGCGCCCGACGCGGGGGCGGCGATGATCAGGCCGCGCCGCACCTCAGCGCAGATACTTGCGCAGCGCGTCGGCCATCTGCTCGGGCGTGGTCTCGTGGGTGAAATGCGTGAGGAAACCGCCGTCGCGTCCCATCAGATAGACGATCGACGAATGGTCCATCAGATAGTCGGGCTGGTTGTTGGCCTTGCGGAAATAGACCCGGTAGACCTTGGCCGCGGCGGCGACCTGCTCGGGCGCGCCGGTCAGCGCAACGAAGCGCGGATCGAACTGCTCGGCGTAGCCCTTGAGGTACGGCACCGTATCGCGCGCGGGATCGATCGTGATGAAGATCGGCGCCACCTGCTCGGCCGCGGGGCCGAGCTTGGCGAGCGCGTCGGCCATGTCCTGCAGCGCGGTCGGACAGGCGTCCGGGCAGTGCGTGTAGCCGAAATAGATCAACATCAGCTTGCCGCGAAACTCGGCGTCGGTACGCGGCGTGCCGGTCGCGTCGACCAGGCTGAACGGGCCACCGATCGGCGGCACCGCCATGGTGCGCACGCGGCCGAGCAGCGCGCCGCCGCCGGGCGTCACCAAGTCGCTGATCAGCCAGCCGAGCGCTAGCGCGCCGCTGATCGCGACGATCCAGATCAGCCAGGCGAGACGGGCGCGCCTGGGTGCCGCGTCCTTCTGCTCGATCGAGGTCATGCCTGATAGTTGGCGCGCCGGCGCGCCCGCTGCAAGCGCTTCGTCAGCGCCGGTTGCGCAGCATGTCCTCGCGCTGGCGGGCGCGCAGCTGGTCGAGCCGCTGCTGGTCGGCGCGCTGCTGGTCGAGGCGTTGCTGCTCGGCACGCTGTTGATCGCGCTGCTGCTCGATGCGTTGCGCCTCCGAGCGCTGCTGATCGAGCCGCTGCTGGTCGGTGCGCTGCTGGTCGACGCGGGTGTCGTGTCGCCGGTTCTGCGCGTCGATGCTTACGCACTCGCGGAGGTCGGCGCGGTAGAGGTCGAGCGCGCGGTCGGGCCCGATCACCGGATCGACCTGGCCGCGCATGTAGCGATCGCGCGCGCGGTCGGCGCATTGGCCGTAGGTCATCTGCGCCGCCGCCTCGCCGACCGGCATCAGCGCGCACAGCGCCAGCACCGCGAAGCGCGCGGGGACGCTCATCCGGTGGCGCGCGGCAGGAGGCGCAGCGGGTCGGCCTCGAGCACGCGCCCCGCGGCGGCGCCCTGCCAGTCGAGCCCGGCGCGCAGCCGCACGACGCCGCCGACCACGACGACCGCCGGCGGCTCGAGCTTGGCGCGCGCGACGTCGGCGACGCACGCGCCGAGCGTGGTCTCGACGACCTGCTGGCGCGGCGTCGTGGCGTGCGCGATCACCGCGACCGGCTCGTCGGCGGCGCGGCCGCCGTCGCGCAGCCGGCGCACGATCGCGTCGAGATGCTTAAGCGCCATGTAGATCACCAGCACGGGCGCGCCGCGCGCCAGCGCCGTCCAGTCGAGCCCGTCGGGCAGATCGCCCTCGGTGCCGTGGCCGGTCACCAGGGTGACGGCGGCGTTGATCGCGCGGTGGGTCGCCGGGATGCCGGCGTAGGCGGCGCCGCCGATCCCGGCGGTGACGCCGGGCACGACGCGGAACGGCACGCCGGCGGCGACCAGGGCCAGCGCTTCCTCGCCGCCGCGGCCGAACACGAACGGGTCGCCGCCCTTCAACCGCAGCACGCGCCGCTTCTGGCGCGCCAGGCGGACCAGCTTGGCCGAGATGTCGGGCTGCTTGGGCGACGGCTTGCCGCCGCGCTTGCCGGCATAGACCAGCCGCGCGCCGGCGCGCGCCAGCGCCAGGATGCGCTTGTCGACCAGGGCGTCGTAGACCACGACGTCGGCCTGGGCGAGCGCGTGCGCCGCCAGCAAGGTCAAGAGGCCCGGATCACCCGGGCCGGCCCCGACCAGCCACACCGCGCCGGACGCGAAATCCGGCAGATCGACGGACGATTTCGCCATGCCGTCATGATAAACGCCCGACCCTGCCCTGGATAGGCGAGGGCGCCTGTGCCATCTATCGTGTCGAGAGGTTCGACATGCCGACGCTGCCCGCTTTGTTCGTCTCCCACGGCTCGCCCATGATGGCGCTCGAGGACGGGCGCGCGCGCCGCTTTCTCGCGTCCTACGCCGGCGAGCTGCCGCGGCCGCGCGCGATCCTGGTCGCCTCGGCGCACTGGGAGACGGCGGCGCCGCGTCTGACCGCGAGCGCGGCGCCGCCGACGATCCACGATTTCGGCGGCTTTCCCGAGGCGCTCTACCGCATGCGCTATCCGGCGCCAGGCGAGCCGGCGCTCGCGGAGCGCGCCGCCGATCTGCTGCAAGCGGCCGGCTTGGCGGCCGCGCTCGATCCGACGCGCGGGCTCGATCACGGCGCGTGGATTCCGCTCCAGCTCCTCTACCCGGCGGCCGACATCCCGATCGTCCAGTTGTCGCTGCAGAGCCATCTCGGCGCCGCGCATCACTACGCCATGGGCGTGGCGCTGCGGCCGCTGCGCGACGAGGGCGTGCTGGTGATCGGCTCGGGCAGCGCCAGCCACAATCTGACGGCGCTCGACCGGCGCGCCGGCGACACCGCGACGCCGCCGCCGTGGGTCGACGCGTTCGACCAGTGGGTCGCCGACAAGGTCGCGACCGCCGACACCGCAGCGCTATTGGCGTGGCAGGCCGAAGCGCCCTATGCGCACCAAAACCATCCGAGCGACGAGCACTTCCTGCCGCTGTTCGTGGCGCTCGGCGCCGGCGCGCCCGACGCGCCGGGTGCGCGCATCCATCACAGCCACACCTACGGCGCGCTGAGCATGGACGCCTACCG
>JACQAI010000728.1 GCA_016195115.1 Pseudomonadota bacterium | reverse complement strand
GCGATCGGATCGTCTGTTCGCAGTGCGGCTGGTGCCGGTGTGCAGCCCGCGCCTGGTGCGCGGCCGCGGCGCCGCGGCCAAGCGCGCGGCGCTGCGCGAGGCGCCGCTGCTGCACGACAAGGCGCGGCGCAACTGGCGCCTGTGGCTGACGGCCCACGGCCTCGGCGACGTCGATGCCCAGCGCGGCCCGAGCTTCAGCGACCAGACCTTCATGCTGCAGGCCGCGACGCTCGGCCAGGGCATCGCGCTGGCGCCCGACGCGCTGGTCGCCGACGACCTCGCGCACGGCCGGCTCGTCACGCTGTCGGAGGCCGGCTGGCCGACCCAGTCGGCTTATTACTGCGTCACGCCCGAAGGCAGCCGCGACGACCGCCGGGTCGGGCTGTTCCGCACCTGGCTGCTCGCCGAGGCCGGCCGGATGGCCTGACGACCTAGAGCGCGGTCGACCACGCCGGGCCGCGCCAGGCGCGCCACAGCATCATGCCGACGGCCCAGGCGACCGAAGCGGCGAGTCCGGCGGCCAGCGCCAGCCAGACGTTGACGGTCGCGAGCAGATGCACGACCAGCAGCCCCAGCGCGAACCCGGGCAGCGCGCGCACCGCGGTCGCCATGGTCGCGGCGGCCGCGCGCCCGCCCATGCGGCTATGGATCACCGCCGCGAAGCTCGCGGTCACGATCGGGAACACCATCGCGATGCCGGTCAGGCTCGGGCCGATGGCGTGGCTGGCCGTGACGACGCCGACCACCGCGCCGCCGACCAGCACGGCGCGGATCGGCAGATCGAGCCAATGGGGACGCACCGCCGCCGGCGGCGCCTCGCTGGCGACGCCGCGAGTCAGCCAGCAGCACGCCAGGATCGAAACGGCGGTGGCGAGCGTCGCGGTCTCGGTGGTCCAGGCGACCGGCCGGATCGCCAGCGCGGCGATCAGCCAAACCACGATCGCGCCGAGCAGCGTCGGGATCACCGCGAGGCGCGGGGCCAGCCACACGATCGCGACCAGATACACGGCGACCGCCGGATTGCCCGCGACGCTGCCGAGCGCGGCGTCGGCAATGAATTGGGCGTCGTGCTCGAACGCCAGCAGCACGTAGCCCGGCCCCGCGCCGAGCGGCAGCGCGCACAGCAGGCCGCCCCAGTAGGGTCCGCCACGCTCCGCCGCGATCGTGATGCCGGCGACTACCGCCATGGTCGCCGCGACCTTGACGAGCAGCGCCAGCCAGAACGCATCGAGGATCATGGCGCGACGGTTAACCCGGCGCCGCTGGCGCCACAAGTGCGCCAGCGGGAGGCAGGGTTGCGGCGGAAGCGCAGCTTGCCCAGCCGCCGGACAATCACTTAGTGTCGGGCCGCGACTGCGGAAGGAATCCAGACCATGAAGCGTTCGATCGGCGCCCTGATCGCGGCGACGGCCATCTCTCTGGCGGCGGCCGGGGCCGCGGCCGGCACGCTCGACGACGTCAAGAAGCGCGGCCATCTCGAGTGCGGCGTCCACACCGGCCTGCCGGGCTTCTCATTCCCCGACGACAAGGGAAACTGGAGCGGCCTCGACGTCGACTACTGCCGCGCGCTCGCCGCGGCGATCTTCGGCGACGACAAGAAGGTCAAGTACACGCCGACCACCGTGCAGCAGCGCTTCGCGATCCTGTCCTCCGGACAGGTCGACCTGCTGTCGCGCAACACCACGATCACGTACTCGCGCGACGCCAGCCTCGGCATCAACTTCGCCGGCATCAATTTCTACGAGGGCCAGACCTTCCTGGTGCGCAAGAGCGCCAACATCAAGGCGGTCAAGGATCTCGACGGCGCGACCATCTGCGTCGTGACCGGCTCGACCGAGGAGCAGAACCTCGGCGACTATTTCCGCGGCCACAACCTCAAGTTCACCATCGTGACCTTCGCCAAGCACGACGACGCCATCGCGACCTACGACGCCGAGCGCTGCGACGGCTACACGGCCGGCATCGCGGCGCTCGCCGGCCAGCGCCAGAAGCTCAAGAAGCCCGCGGACAGCGTCGTCCTGACCGAGACGATCTCGAACGACCCGCAGGGCCCGGTGGTGCGCCACGGCGACGCCCAGTGGGAGGACGTCGTGCGCTGGGTGCTCAACGGTACGATCGCGGCCGAGGCGCTCGGCGTGACCGCGAAGAACGTCGACCAGATGAAGACCTCGCCGATCGCCGAGACCCGCCGCTTGCTCGGCACCGAGGGCGATTTCGGCCCGATGCTCGGCCTGTCGAAGGACTGGATGTACAACGCCATCAAGCTGGTCGGGAACTACGGCGAGTCCTACGAGCGCACGGTCGGCGCCGGCTCGTCGCTCAAGATCGAGCGCGGCCGCAACGCGCTGTGGATCAACGGCGGCATCCTGTTCACCCCGCCGTTCCAATAAGCCGCTGCCGACGAACGCCACAATAATCCCTCCCCCCATGCGCGGCGCGCACGGGGGAGGGATTGTTGAGTGCGGCGCGTGATCGCCCGCCTCCGCACGGCGCTGCGCGACCGCGCGGTGCGCCAGACCGTCGGCCAGGTGGCGGTGGTGCTGGCGCTCGCGGTGCTGGGATATTTCTTCGTCGTCAACGCGATCGCCAACATGGGCCGGCTCGGCATGCAGACCGGGTTCGGCTTCCTCGGCTCGGTCGCCGGCTTCGACGTCACCCTCAAGCTGATCGACTACGGCCAGGGCTCGAGCTACGGCCGCGTGCTGCTGGTCGCGGTGCTCAACAGTCTGCTCGCGGCGGCGGGTGCGGTCGTGCTCGCGACCCTCCTGGGGTTCGCGCTCGGCATCGCGCGGCTGTCGTCGAACTGGCTGTTGTCGACCCTGGTCGGCGGCTACATCGAAATCGTGCGCAACGTGCCGCTGCTGCTGTTGCTGTTCGTCTGCTACTACCCGGTCTTGGGCTCGCTGCCGCCGGCGCGCGACAGCCTGAGCGCCGCCGGGCTGGTGTTCCTCAACAACCGCGGCCTGGCGCTGCCGGCGCCGCAGTCGGTCGAGCCGTTCCTCGCGGTGGCGATCGTGCTGCTTGCCGGGATCGTGGCGGCGTGCGCGCTGACGCGCTGGGCGGCGCGCCGCCAAGCCGCCACCGGGCAAGCGTTCCCGGCGCTCGCAGCGAGCCTCGGCCTGACCGTCGCGCTGCCGCTGGCCGCCGCGGTCGTGTGCGGCGCGACGGTGGCGTGGGACGTGCCGCGCCTCGGGCGCTTCGGCATCACGGGCGGCATCGCGGTGCCGACCTCGCTGTTCGCCATCCTGTTGGCGCTGACGCTCTACACCGCCGCCTTCATCGCCGAGATCGTGCGCGCCGGCATCCTGGCGGTGAGCATCGGCCAGCG
>JACQAI010000727.1 GCA_016195115.1 Pseudomonadota bacterium | reverse complement strand
GCGGCGCTTCCGCCGCGTCGAGACGCTGCTCGCCACCGCCGGCAAGCGCCCCGAGCAGGCGACGCTCGAGGAGATGGAGCGCCTGTGGGAGCAGGCCAAGCGCGAGGAGCGCGGCGGCTAGCTGCGTGCGCTCGCGGGGGCTTCGCCCCCTGCCACTAGCCCGGCGCCGGCAGCGCCCCGGCGATCTCGGCAGCCTCGCTGGTGTCGGCGTGGACCTGCTCGCGGATCACCTTGACGGTGACCTCGCCGAGATAGGCCTGGAGCGCCTTGTTGAGCTCCTTGAACTCGGGCCACAGCACGTCGTCGACGAAGCCGCGCGGCACCCGCAGCATCACGGTGGTGCGGCGCTGCTTGCGATAACGGTAAGGCGCGAGCCCGTAGCGCCGCGCCAGCGCCAGAAACAGCCGGCGCGACCATTCGTCGGGCAGCGCGACCTTGAGCTCGATCGGCGGATCCTGGCGCGTCTGCTCGGCCAGCCGCGCGCGCACGCGCTCGAGCGCCGCCTCCGCGGCGAGCCGCTCGCCGGCGGTGCCGGCGCCGGCGAACAGCGCCTCGATCTTGCGCAGCTTGTCGCGCAGCAGCGCGTCGTCGTTCACGTGTGCTCGCTTGCGCTCGCGGGGCTCATGCCGGCCCGAGCAGCGTGTGATTGAGTGCCCGCCAGCTCGCTTCGTCGGGTGCCAGCAATAGGCCGCCCTCGCGGTCGGTCGGACGATAGGGCTCGCCGTTGATGCGCGCGGCATGGCCGCCGGCCTCGCAATGCAGCAGCACGCCGGCGGCGTGGTCCCACGGCTTGATGCGCCAGAACTGCGCGAAGTGGATCTCGGCGCGGGTCAGCCGCAGATATTCCTGGCCGGCGCAAAACAGCGGCCGCACCGCGTTGACCCGGTCACGGCGCGCCTTGAGGCGCTCGCGCAGCTCGTCGGGAAAATATTTGAAATTGAGCGCGCCGATCATCGCCGGCGGATCGGTCGGCGGCGCGACGCTCAGGCGCTTACCATCGAGCCAGGCCCCCGCCCCCTCCTCGACCGTCGCGGTCGCACCGCTGAGCGGGTCGTGGATCCAGCCCGCGACCGTGCGCCCATGCCGGACGAGCGCCACGATCACGGCGATTGCCGGGCGCCCCTCGGTAAAGTTAGTGGTGCCGTCGAGCGGATCGATCACCCACACGGGATCATCGCCATCCAGGCGATCGTGGATCAGAGCGTCATCGGACACCGCCTCCTCGCCGACCACCGTCGAGCCCGGCAGCAGGCCGGGCAGCGCCGCAGTCAGCCGCCGCTCCATCGCCAGGTCGGCGACCGTGACGGGATCGCTCGGCCCCTTGGCCCGGACATCGTCGACGCCGAGCTTGCCGAAGCGCGGCACGATCTCCGCCGCCGCAGCTTCGGCGATCAGCGCGCTGACCCGTTCGATGTCGATCAAGTGCGCCCTTACATCCCAGGGGGCGCGATCTGCGCCATGAAGGCCTTGAGCTCGGCCGCCCACTTGTCGGCGTCGAGGCCCGAGGCCGAGTGGCCGAGCTCGCTCTTGATCTCGTAGAAGCGCGCGTCGGCGCCGACCGCCTTGAGCTTGGCCATCACGGCCGGCGCGATCGACGGTGGGAACAATTTGTCGGTCGTGCTCAAGACGTAGAGGACCTTGGCGCGCAGCTTGGAAAAATCCTTCTCGGCGTCGTAGCGGATCGAGGCGCGGCGCAGGGCTACCATCGAATTCGCGTCGAACTCCTTAACCCAGATCTCGGCCTGGCGGCGGATCTCGGCCTCGCGCGCCGCCGCGTCGGGGAATTTGTCGCGCAGCTGGTCCTCGATGCCGTAGCGCTTCACGGTCTCGATGCGCATCTCGGTCATCACCGTCGGCACGCCGCCGCGCTCGTAGTACCAGCCGCCGTTCCAGTTGGGATCGGTCGCGAGCCGCGCCACCAGGTCGGTCAGCGCCTGCGGGCCGCTGGTCGATTTCGGCGCCGACACCGCGACCACGATGGCGGTCATGAAATCGGGGAAGGTCACCGCCCACTGGAAGGCCTGGTAGCCGCCGTAGGACGGGCCGGCGACCGCGACCAGATGCTTGACGCCCAACTGGTCGAGCATGGCCTTCTGCGCCGTCACCATGTCGACCAGCGAAAAGTCCGGGAAGTCCGGGCCGTAGGGTTTGCCGGTGGCGGGATTGCGGCTGGCCGGACCGGTTGATCCGTAGCTCGACCCGAGCATGTTCGACGCCACGACGAACAGCTTGTCGGTGTCGATCGCCTTGCCCGGGCCGATCAACCCGTCCCACGAGCCGGCCTTGGCGTCCTCCGGCGTGTAGCGCCCGGCCATGTGGTGGCTGCCCGTGAAGCCGTGGGTGACCAGCACGGCGTTGCGGCCGCTCGGCGCCAAGCTGCCGTAGGTCTCGTAGGCCAGGGTCAGCTCGGGCAGCACGGCGCCGTTCTCGAGCCGGAAATTCTGCGTCGTGAACTGCTGCTTCTGCACCTGGGTCAACTCCCCTGCCCCGCCGAGCCCGGGCATCAAGCCGGCCCCCAGCACGAGCGCCGCGCGCCACAACCAGGCCGGCATCGCCACCCCCATCACGGATCCCTCGGGTGCAACTCTACCCGATCCCACCCGCCGGGCCAGAGCGCGGCGATCGGTCCTGTTGCTCGGCCGGCCCGGCGGGCGCACAATTCGTGGCTACGAGGTCCCATCCTGCGGGGAGGGGTCCATGGCGCGCTTTGCCATCGCGTGCTCGCGTCGTCTGGTCGCAATCGTCTGGCTGGTCGCGATTGTCGTCCTCGGAGCCGCCACGGCGGCGGGCGCGGCGACGCCGGCCGGCCGCGTCGTGGTGGCGTTCCACGTCACGATCGCGCCGAGCTGGTTCGATCCTTCGACCGCGCCGCCCCAGATCACGCCGTTCGGCGTGCTCTACGCGCTCCACGACGCGCTCGTCCGTCCCTATCCCGGCCAAAAAATGGGGCCCAGCCTCGCGGAGTCGTGGCAGGAGAGCCCGGACGGCCTGGTCTACGAGTTCACGCTGCGCGCCGGGGTGAAGTTCCACAACGGCGAGCCGGTGACCGCCGACGACGTCAAGTTCAGCTTCGAGCGCTACAAGGGCGCCGGCGCGACGGTCCTGAAGCAGCACGTGCGGGACATCGAGGTCGCAGATCCACGCGTGGTGCGCTTCCATCTGACCGAGCCGTGGCCGGACTTCATGACGTTCTACGGCACGACCGCGAGCGCCGCCGGCATCGTCGTGCCGAAGAAATACCTGATGCGGGTGGGCGACGACGGCTTCAAGAAGCATCCGATCGGCGCCGGCCCCTACAAGTTCGTCGCCAACAAGCCGGGCATCGAGGTCGAGCTCGAGGCCGATCCCGGTTATTGGCGGCGCCCGCCCAGCGTCAAGACCTTGATCCTGCGCAGTGTGCCCGAGGCGACCACGCGCGCCATCATGGTGCGGACCGGCGAAGCCGACATCGGCGTCGTGCTCGACGGCCCCGACGCCGAGGGG
>JACQAI010000679.1 GCA_016195115.1 Pseudomonadota bacterium | reverse complement strand
GCCGATCTCGACGGCGGCCCCGCTTATCGCGCCTGGCGCGCCCGGCGTCAGCCGGGCTGAGCCTCGGGGAAGCGCAGCGACGGCGCGATGCCGGTCAGCTCGTGGAACTGCATGATCGCGCCGGGCTGCTCGTAGTACTGGTTCAGGAACAGCACCGTCTCGGGCACGGTGGCGTAGCTGTGCCAGACCTTGAGCGGGCCGAAGAACGAATGGTGGTGCGGCGGCGCGAAATTCCAATTGTACGGCAGCACGAAGGGCGGACGAGCGCTCTCCTGAACCGCGCGCGAGAATGACAGCTGATCGTCGCGCGGCGACACCATCGTGAAGCCGTCGCGAATGAAGCTGGCGCGCGAGTCGAGCTGCGGCGCCAACGCGCGCCAGCGGTCGAACAGCGGGCGCGCCGCGGCGCTGAAGAACAGCACCCCGGTGTTGTACTCGATCCAATCGCCCACGACCCCGACATAGCGGCGCAGCCAGGGGTTGACGCAGTGGCAGCAGGCCAGCCCGAAGCGCTCGGCCATCTCGAAGCCGTAGTCGAGCCGGCCCAGCACCACGGTATCGGCGTCAAGAAACACCGTGGTGTCGAACGGGGTGTGGTCGAACATCGTCGCCTTGTCGTACAGGGTCGAGCCCGCCGGCAGCTTGGCGACATGGTAGGGCAGCTCGGGATGGTGGGCCGCGAACGACGCGATTGCGCGATCGACGAACGGCTTGATCGACCAGGCGCCGTGCGGCTTGGCCGGCTCCCAGTAGACGTAGAGCGCGCCGCGGCGGCTCATCGCGGAGCTCGGCGCGGTCGGCACATCGAATCGGCCTTGTCGTCGGGCACGAACCTGCTCCGGCTGTGGCGGCGCGACCGCCAGTCTATATCAAGCGTGCCCAATGCTCGCGGCCGGCGATTAACAAACGGGAAATGCCGAGGCGCGCGGCAATCGCGATGCGGCCTGGAACGCCAAGCCCGGGGTCTGCGTTGGCCCCCCAAGAAGCGCACGCATTTGTCACAAGGGGCCTCGGGATGGATGGCTGGCGCGGGCTAACCGGCGCGGCATGGCTGTGCGGCGTCGTGATGGCGACGAGCGCCTCGGCTGCCGAGACCTACACCTACGCGGTGCGCCATCCGACCTTCGGCGACATCGGCACCTACACCGACCGGATCGAGCGCGGCGCCGATCAGTGGCAGGTCGACACCACGCTGCACATCGCGGTCCAAGTGCTCGGCATCGTCGTGCACCGCGAGGACGCGCAGCGCCGGCAGGTCTGGCGCAACGGCCGCCTGGTCCGGTTCCAGGGCGTCACGACGACCAACGGTTCGCGGTTCGAGGTCGAGGGGACGGCGCGCGACGACGGCTTCGTCGTCGTCACCCCGGGCGGCACCGCGGTGGCGCCGGCCGACGTCGTGCCGTCGGATCCCTGGCAGGCGACCCGTGGTGCCGTGAGGGGCGGCGCGGCGACCATGCTGTCGACCAAGACCGGGCGGCTCGAGGTGGTCCGGCAGACCGAGGGCACGACCGCGCTGCTGTCGGTCCACGGCGTCGAGATCGCGGTGCGCCACTATGCTTTCGCGAGCGACAAGCGCCAGGAGGTCTGGATCGACCAGCGCGGCGTCCCGGTGCAGTTCCGCACCATCGAGAACGACACGCCGATCGACTTCGTGCTGTCGCGCGAGACCTTGGCGAGTCTGGCCGCCTTGCCGCGCTAGGCTCCTTTGCGGCGCTCGCGGGGCTTCGCCCCTGCCGCGCTAGGAAAAGCGCAGCAGCGCGTAGCCGAGGCGCCACAGGCTGACGAAGAAATCCCGGGCGAATCCGTGCAGCTCTTCGGGGCTGGTGGCGGTGACGCCGCAGTCCGCGACGCAGCGCCGGATCGTGCGCCGGCCGTCGATGCACTCGAACAGCCGCGCCTGGGCTTCGTTCAGCGGTACCTCGGGGAATGGTGCGCGCTGGACCGCGGCGGTGCGGCCACGCGCCGGATCGGGTGCGACGGCGCTGGTGATCCGGCGCACCGGCACGAGGTCGAAGAATGCCTCGTCGTCGTCGAACGGCAGCCGGAACGCTGCCTCGGGTCGGTCGGTCCGGCAGCAGAAGAAATCGTGCCGGCCGGCACCGCCGTGGTGCAGTTCCATGGCGGCCCACAGCGCGCGCTCGGGCAGCGCCTGAAGGCGCTTGAACAGCGGCTGGTCGGCCGGCATCTGCCCGTTCGGGTAGTAGTAGTGATTTTCCTGCCAGCCCTGGAAACGGAGCCCGGCCTGCTCGACCAGCTCGAGACAGCCCTCGACCGTGAAGGCCTGGTCGGCGGTGTGCAGGAAGGTGTCGACGATGCCGGCGTCGCTGCCGAGATCTTGTACCGCGCGCATGTAGTTGCGCACCAGGTGATCGGGCTGGATGTGCGTCAGCGTCTGGCGCACGACCGCGACGTCCTCGGGGTTCTGGGTGAGCCCGACCCGGCGGAACAGCTCCTGCAGCATGTAGACGCCGGCGCGGAAGTAGCGCCCGTACACCATGACGCACAGCACGCCATGCGGCGCCAGCCTGCGGCCGATCTGGGCGAGCGCGGCCGCCGGATCGGCCAGGTGATGGACCACGCCGGTCGCGACGATCAGATCGAATTCCTGATCGAGCGCGTCGAGCTGGTCGATCGCGATCGATTGGACCTCGAGGTTGGTCAGCCCGTATTTGCCCTTGAGCAGCAGCTCGTGATTGAGCGCGGCGGCGCTGACGTCGACGCCGAGCACCTGGGCGGTCGGATTGCGATAGGCGATGTTGGCCGCCTGGTTGGGGCCACAGCCGGCGACCAGGATGCGCATGCCCGACCAATAGGGGCGGTCGGGCCAATAGGCAAAGTGCAGCTGATGCAGGCTGGGATCGCAGTTCTGCCAGATCCGCCGCAGGTTCATGGTCGGCTGCGGGTAGACCCAGCGGGTGTATTGCTGTTCGACCAGATCGGACATCGACGTCAACGGCTCGGGATTGCGCGCGGCCCGACCATAACACGGAAGCCGTCGGGCGCGGCGAGCCCGACGGAGGGGCTTTGTCGCCGGGCGACGGGCCGCTAGTCTCTCGGCCTCGGAAACAAATTGCGGGGGATGGGGCGATGCCGCATGCGCTGACCGACGACAAGGTCAAGCTGTACTACGAGGAAACCGGCGCCGGCCGGCCGGTCGTGTTCGTCCACGAATACGCCGGCGACTACCGCAGCTGGGAGACCCAGATGCGGCACTTCGGCCAGCGCTATCGCTGCATCACCTTCAATGCCCGCGGCTATCCGCCGTCGGACGTGCCGAAGACGCCGAAATCCTATTCGCAGCATCGCGCCGCCGACGACATCGCCGCGGTGCTCGATCACCTCAAGATCGCCAAGGCCCACATCGTCGGGTTGTCGATGGGCGGCTTCGCGACCCTGCATTTCGGCTTCCGCCACGCGCGCCGCGCGCTGTCGCTGGTGGTCGCCGGCTGCGGCTACGGCGCCGAGCCGGGCGAGCGCGAGAAGTTCAAGGGCGAGGCCGAGCGCATCGCCAAGACGATCAAGGCCGACGGCATGAAGAAGTTCTCGCAGCGCTATGCCTATGGGCCGACGCGGGTGCAGTTCGAGAACAAGGACCCGCGCGGCTTCGCGGAGTTCGCCCAGCAGCTGTCCGAGCATTCGGATCTGGGCGCGATCAACACCCAGCTCGGGGTGCAGCGCGAGCGGCCGTCGCTCTACGACCTGGTCGGCTCGATGAAGAAGCTGAAGGTGCCGACCCTGGTGCTGACCGGCGACGAGGACTGGCCGTGCCTGGTGCCCGGCGTGCTGATGAAGCGCAGCATCCCGTCGGCGGCGCTGTCCGTGATGCCGAACTGCGGCCACGCGATCAACATCGAGGACCCCGACCAGTTCAACCGCATCGTCGGCGACTTCATCCACCACGTCGACAGCGGCCGCTGGCCGATGCGCGACCCGCGCGCGGTGACCACCTCGATCACGGGCATGGACAAATAACCTCGGCGGCTCCGCCGAATTTGAAACACTAAGACCACGAAGGACACGAAGTGCCACGCTTGCGGCGGCGCCTTCGTGTCCCTTGTGTCCTTTGAGTTTAGATTACAGCCTGCCCCAGACCTCGGTGGCGACCTGGACGACGAGCTCGAGCTTGCGGCGCTGGTCGTCTGCGGTGACGCGGTTGCCGTGGTGCGTGCTGGCGAAGCCGCATTGCGGGCTCAGGCAGAGGTCAT
>JACQAI010000737.1 GCA_016195115.1 Pseudomonadota bacterium | reverse complement strand
GTGGGCAATCCCGCCGTGACCTCGAGGACGCCGCCGCGCGGATGCGGCAGGCGGATGCGCCGGGCGTGCAGATGGAGCTGCGGCGGCAGCTCGGCGCCGGGCAGGAACGACGCCGCGCCACCGTATTTGCCGTCGCCCAGGATCGGCGTGCCGAGCACGCCGCAATGGACGCGCAGCTGGTGCGTGCGCCCGGTCACCGGCTCGAGCGCGAGCCAGGCGGCGCGGCGCCCGGCGGTGTCGAGTGTGCGGTAGTCCGTGATCGCGCGCTGGCCCTCCTCGTCGGCGGCGGCGACCCGCTCGCCGCCGTGGCCGCGCTTCTTGGCCAGCGCCTTGTCGATGCGGCCGGCGCGCGGCGCCGGCACGCCGACCACGACCGCCCAGTAGAGCTTCTCGGTCTCCTTGGCGCGGAACGCCTCGGCGAGGTGCGCCGCCGCCGCCACGGTGCGCGCCAGCAGCAACACGCCGCTGGTGTCGCGATCGAGCCGGTGCACCAGGCGCGGCCGCTCGGCGGCATCGAAGCGCAACGCGTCGAGCATGCCGTCGAGATGGCGGGTCAGGCCGGGGCCGCCCTGCACCGCCAAGCCGGCCGGCTTGTCGATTACGAGCACCTCGTCGTCGCGATGCAGCACCAGGCGGCGCAGCGCCGCGGCCTCGCGCGCGTCGACCACGGGCAGCGGCTTGGGCGTGGTCGGCGCCAAAGGCGGCACGCGGATGACTTGTCCAGGCGCCAGGCGATCGCCCGCGCTGGCGCGCTTGCCGTCGATGCGCACCTGGCCGGTGCGCAGCAGTTTTTCCAGCCGGCCGTGGCTCAGGTCGGGAAAGTGGCGCTTGAACCAGCGGTCGAGCCGGAGCTCGCCCTCGGTGTCGGCGACCAAGAGGCTCTGGACGCCGCTCACGATCCCTCGGGATCCTCGCCGGGCTTCTTTTGTCCCGGGCCGCCCGATACGCGCCGCTTGTCCCACCACTCGAGGCGCTTCCTGATCTCGCGCTCGAAGCCGCGATCGGGCGGCGCGTAGAAGCGCTGCCGCCGCATGCCGTCGGGGAAGTAGTTCTGACCCGAAAACGCGTCCTCGGCGTCGTGGTCGTATTCGTAGCCCTTGCCGTAGCCGAGATCCTTCATCAGCCGGGTCGGCGCGTTGAGGATGTGCGCCGGCGGGCTCAGCGAGCCGGTGTCGCGCGCGGCACCGGCCGAGGCGCCGAAGGCGCGGTATGCGGCGTTCGACTTGGGCGCGGTGGCGAGGAACAGCACCGCCTGGGCGATCGCGAGCTCGCCCTCGGGGCTGCCCAGGCGGTCGTAGGCATCCCAGGCGGCGAGCGCCTGCACCAGCGCCTGCGGGTCGGCCAGGCCGATATCCTCGACCGCAAAGCGCACCAGCCGGCGCGCGATGTAGTGGGGATCCTCGCCGCCCGTCAGCATGCGCTGGAACCAATACAGCGCGGCGTCGGCATCGGAGCCGCGCAGCGACTTGTGCAGCGCCGAGATCAGGTTGTAGTGCTCCTCGCGGTCCTTGTCGTAGACCGCGGCGCGGCGCTGCACCGCGGCCAGCAATTCACGCTGGCCGAGAGGTGTGTCGGCCGGCAGGGCGTAGAGCGCCTCGGCGAGGTTGAGGACGTAGCGGCCGTCGCCGTCGGCGAGCGCCAGCAGCATGTCGCGCGCCTCGGCCGTGAGCGGCAGCGCGCGGCCCATCTCGGCCTCGGCGCGGCGCAGGATCTCGCCCAGCGCCGGCTCGTCGAGGCGCTTGAGCACGAACACCTGGACGCGGCTGAGCAGCGCGGCGTTGAGCTCGAACGACGGGTTCTCGGTGGTCGCGCCGACCAACGTGACGGTGCCGTCCTCGACGTAGGGCAGGAAGCCGTCCTGCTGGGCGCGATTGAAGCGGTGGATCTCGTCGATGAACAGCAGGGTGCCGCCGCCCATGGCGCGGCGCTCGCGCGCCGCCTCGAAGATCCGGCGCAGATCGGCGACGCCCGAGAACACCGCCGACAAGGGTTCGAAGTGGAGCTCGGTCGTCTCGGCGAGCAGGCGCGCGATCGTCGTCTTGCCGCAGCCCGGCGGTCCCCACAGCACCATCGAGCCGAGCTTTTGGGCCGCGACCATGCGGCCGATCGGGCTGGCGGGCCCGAGCAGATGCTCCTGCCCGACGACCTCGGCGAGCTTGGTCGGACGCAGCCGGTCGGCCAGCGGTCGCGGCGCCTGTTGCGTGAACAGGCCGGCCGCGCCCGGGTCGGGGCGCGCGGGGCGCCGCGGGCTCATCCGCTGACCACCACGCTCAGGACCTCACGGCCGCGCCGCACCGAGATGCGCCAGTTGCCGGCGCGCTCGCTGAGCAGGCCTTCGAGCTGTTTCACCGCGGCGATGTCGCGATCGTTGACCTTGAGGACGACGTCGCCGCGCGCCAAGCGCAGCCGGTTCGCCGGGCTGCCCTGGCGGACCTCCAGGACGATGACGCCGCGCAGCTGTCCTTCGAGGCCCATCTCGTCGGCGAGCGCCGGCGACAGGTTGGCAACGGTGGCGCCGGCGAGCGGATTGCTGCCGCGCAGCGGCGTCGCGTCGCGCGGCGGCGTCTCGGGCGGGGCGATCAGCGCCACGGCAAATTGCCGGTCGCGGCCCTGGCGCAGCGCCGACACCGTGGCGGTGCGGCCGAGCGGCAGGGTGGCGATGCGGAAGCGCAGGGCCTCGGCGTCGTCGACCTCGTGGCCCTCGACTTGGGTCACGATGTCGCCGACGCGCAGGCCGGCGCGGTCGGCCGGACCGCCGGCATAGACCTCGTTGACCAGCACGCCCTGCGGCCGACTCAAGCCCAGCGAGCCGGCGATCTCGGCGGTCACGCTCTGGCCCGAGGCGCCGAGCCACGGCCGCACGACGCGGCCGCCCGAGGCGCCGCCGGCGACCACGGTGCGCACCATATTGGACGGGATCGCGAAGCCGATGCCGATCGAGCCGCCGCTGCGCGAGAAGATCGCGGTGTTGACCCCGGCGAGCTTGCCGTCGAGCGTGATCAGCGCGCCGCCCGAGTTGCCCGGGTTGATCGCGGCGTCGGTCTGGATGAAGAAGCGGTAGTCCGTGATGCCGCCGGTGGTCCGCGCGAGCGCCGAGACGATGCCGCTCGTCACGGTCTGGCCGACGCCGAACGGATTGCCGATCGCCAGCACCAGGTCGCCGACCTCGAGATCGTCGGAGTCGCGCAGCTCGAGATAGGGCAGCACATCGGCCCCCACGTTTATCTTCAGCACCGCGAGGTCGGTCTTGTCGTCGGAGCGCACCAGTGCGGCGTCGAACTCGCGGCGGTCGGCGAGCACGACGCGGATCTCGTCGGAATCCTTGATGACGTGGTGGTTGGTCACGATCAGGCCGTCGGGCCCGACGATCACGCCGGAGCCGAGCGAGTTCTGGATGCGCTCGCTGGGCTGGCCGAAGGGCGCGGCGTCGCCGAAGAACTGCCGGAAGAACGGATCGTTGAACAGCAGGTTCTGGGTGCGCACGACCCGCCGGGTGAAGACGTTGACCACCGCGGGCGCCGCCTTGCGCACCACCGGGGCAAACGACAGCTGGACCTGCTCGCGGCTCTGCGGCAGCGCCCGCGGCGCGGGCGCTGGAGTCGCGGCCGGTTGCGCCAGGGCCGGCGCCGCCGCCAGGATCAGGGAGATCGCGAGGATGCGTGGGCCGATCGGGACGGGCACGAGGAGATCGCCTGGGGGAGTTGCCCTAGGGGCGCGGTTCCCCCATAGGTATCCGTGATCCCGACCGGACGCAATCCACGGCCCAAAGGACTGGCTTCGTGACCAAGATCAATCTCGCGCCGCCCTCCGGCACCCGCGATTTCCTGCCCGCGGAGCTGCTGTTCCGCCGGCACGTCCTGCAGGCGGCGCAGACCGTGTTCGAGCGCCACGGCTTCCTGCCGCTCGACACGCCGGCGTTCGAGCGGCTCGAGACCTTGACGGGCAAGTACGGCGACGAAGGCGAGAAGCTGATCTTCAAGATCCTCAAGCGCGGCGACAAGGCGGCCTCGGGCGAGAGCGACCTGGCGCTGCGCTACGACCTGACCGTGCCGACCATGCGGGTGGTGTCGCACCAGCGCCACGCTTTGCCGCGCATCTTCAAGCGCTACCAGATCGGCCCGGTGTGGCGCGCCGATCGCCCGGGCAAGGGCCGCTTCCGCGAGTTCTACCAGTGCGACGTCGACATCCTGGGCAGCGCCTCGGCGCTGGCCGACGTCGAGGTGCTGCTGGCGCTCGCCGGCGTGCTGCGCGAGGTCAAGTTCCCCGAATTCGTCATCCGGCTCAACTCGCGCCAGGTGCTGAAGGGCATGCTCGAGGTCTACGACGTGCCCACGGACCGCCAGGGCGCGGCCGTGGTCGCGCTCGACAAGCTCGACAAGATCGGCGTCGAGGCGCTCAAGGGCGAGCTCGCCGAGGTCGGTCTCGCGTCCAGCGTGGTCGACCGGCTGCACGGCGACATCGCGGCCGACGATTTCGCGGCGCGCCTGGCGCGCCGCCT
>JACQAI010000736.1 GCA_016195115.1 Pseudomonadota bacterium | reverse complement strand
TCCGGCCGTCGATGGGTCCCTGCCGCAGCCAGACGAACGCCCCGCACGGCAGGCCGACCACCACGGTTCCGGCAGCAACCCAGCCGGCAGCCTCTACACCGCCGGTCCGGGCGAGTCCATAGACCACGACCGCAGCGCCGACCAGCGCCAGGACGCCGATGCCCGGGGCGACGCCGGCGGCAGTCGCCAAGACGGCCGCGACCGCACTGGCGGCCAGCGCGCCCCCCGCGAAACCCAGCCGCCCGCCGCCGGTCAAAAGGCTCCACTCGCGGGCCATCAGCGCCGCCGCGACCGCCACCCACGCCGCCATCAGCCAGCCGCCCAGCCATACGAACAGCAGGGCCATGGGCGCCAGCACGAGGGCCGACAGGATCCGGGTACGCAGCGGATGGGCACGGACTGCGCCAGAAGCGGCCTCAGCCGGCAACGGCGCCATACCGGCGGTCGCGGCGGTGAAACTCGGTGATCGCCTGCTCCAGGTCGGCCTTGGCGAAGTCGGGCCACAGCACGTCGAGGAACAAGAGTTCGGAATAGGCCGATTGCCACAGCAGGAAGTTGCTCAATCGCTTCTCGCCGCTGGTGCGGATGACCAGGTCGGGGTCGGGAATCCCGGTGGTGGTCAAGGCCTCGGCGATCAAGGTCTCGGTGATGCGCGCGCTCGACAGCCGGCCGGCCGCGACCTGCTCGGCCAAGGCGCGCACCGCCGCCGTGATCTCGTCGCGGCCGCCGTAGTTGAGCGCGATGACCAGCGTGAGGCCGGTGTTGGCGGCGGTCTGCTGCTCGGCATGGTCGATCAGCGTGATGATATCGGGCGCCAGGCGCTGGCGGTTGCCGATCACGCGCAGCCGCACGTTGCTCCGGTGTAGCTCGGCGATCTCGCCGCGCAGATAGATACGCAGCAGCTTCATGAGGTCGCCGACCTCGTCGGCCGGCCGCTTCCAGTTCTCCGACGAGAAGCCGTAGAGCGTCAGATAGCCGATGCCGAGCTCGCCGGCGCTGCGCACCGTGCGGCGCACCGCATCGGCGCCGCGGCGATGCCCGGCGGTGCGCGGCAACCCGCGCGCCCGGGCCCAGCGTCCATTGCCATCCATGATGATGGCGACGTGGCTGGGCGGAGCCAGCGCATGCGCGGACTGGGCAACATCCATCGCTTAGACCTGCGAGATCTCTTTTTCCTTGGTCGCCAGCGCCTCATCGACCTTCTTGATATGCGAATCGGTGAGCACCTGAACCTCGTCATGCCACTTGCGGTGCTCGTCCTGGCTGATCTCGTGCTTCTTCTCGAGCTGCTTCAGCATCTCCATGCCATCGCGCCGGACGTTGCGCACCGAGACGCGCGCGTGCTCGGCGTACTTGCCGGCGACCTTGACGAGCTCCTGGCGTCGATCCTGGGTCAGATCGGGGATCGGCACGCGCACCAGCGCGCCCTCGCTCATCGGATTGAGTCCCAGCCCGGCGTCGCGAATCGCCTTTTCGACCGCCTTGACCTGACCCTTGTCCCAAACCGTCACGGTGATCATACGGGGCTCGGGCACCGAGACGGTGCCGACCTGGGCGAGCGGCATCTTGGTGCCGTACGCCTCGACGGTGACCGGGTCGAGCAGGTTGGCCGAGGCGCGCCCGGTGCGCAGCCCGCCCAACTCCTTGCGCAGCGTTTCGAAGGCGCCGGCCATGCGGCGTTTGATGTCGGATAAGTCAGGCGCAGCCACGGGAATTCCCCTTTCAACCGCTCCAGCCAAATCCTAGCCAATCCTGGCCCGATCCTCACGCCTTTCCTTGCGTCAGACGGGCTCTGGAACCCGGCCTGAAACGCTCAGCGGCCGGCCTGGGCTGCAACCTCGGCGGCGAAATCGCCTTGGTCTTTCTGGATACCCTCGCCGAGCATGAAACGGATGAAGCCCGTGACCGTGACGGGCGCGCCGACTTGTTTGGCGGCGGCGACGACCGCGTCCTTGACCCGGCTCTCGCCGTCGATCACGTAGACTTGCTCGAGCAGCACCACCTCCTCGTAATACTTGCGCAGCCGACCCTCGACCATCTTGTCGATGATCGCCTCGGCCTTGCCGCTGGTGCGCGCCTGCTCGCGCAGCACCTCGCGCTCGCGCTCGAGCGCCTTAGGATCGACCGACTTGGTGTCGAGCGCCTGCGGGTTGGCGGCCGCGATGTGCATGGCGAGCTGGCGCCCGAACGCGCTCAACGCGTCACCGCTGCCCGTCGACTCGAGCCCGACCAGCACGCCGATCTTGCCCAGGCCGGGCGCTAGCGCGTTGTGCACGTAGCTCGCCACGACACCGGCGCCGACCGACAGCTTGGCGGCACGGCGCACCGACATGTTCTCGCCGATCGTCGCGACCATGTGGGTGAGCTCGTCGGTGACGCTGCGGCCACTGCCCGGGAACGCCGCGGCCTTCAGCGCCGCGACGTCGTCGCCGCTCTTGAGCGCGAGCTTCGAGACCGCGCCGACGAACCCCTGGAAGGTGTCATTGCGGGCGACGAAATCGGTCTCCGAATTGACCTCGACCAGCGCCCCGGCCTTGCCTTCGACGGCGACCCCGACCAAGCCTTCGGCGGCGACCCGGCCGGCCTTCTTGGCGGCGGCGGCCAAGCCCTTCTTGCGCAGCCAGTCGACCGCACCCTCGAGGTCGCCGGCGGTCTCGGCCAGCGCCTTCTTGCAATCCATCATGCCGACGCCGGTCTTCTCACGCAGCTCCTTGACCAGCGCCGCGGTGATCTCAGCCATAGCTCAATCCTCAATCGTCGCAGCGCCATGTGGGCGCCTGATCTGGCGAAACAAAGGTCTGGCAGGCGCGCATGGGCGCGCCGCGTCGGCCTCAGGCGCCGGGCTGAGCCTCGGCGGCGGCCGGCGACGCCGGCTTGCCGGCATCGTCCTCGGGCAGGGTTTCGGCCGGCACCTCCTCGCCCTCGCCGACATCGACCCCGGCCGCGATCATCTCCTGCTGCAGCCCCGCGACGACGGCGCGCGAGATCATGTCGCAATAGAGCTCGATGGCGCGGATCGCGTCGTCATTGCCCGGAACTGGGTAGGCGACGCCCTCGGGGTCGGAGTTGCTGTCGAGCACGGCGACCACCGGGATGTTGAGCCGCCCGGCCTCCAGCACCGCGATCGCCTCCTTGTTGGTGTCGATCACGACCAGGATATCCGGCAGACCGCCCATCTCCTTGATGCCGCCGAGCGCGCGCTCGAGCTTCTCGCGCTCACGCGTCAGGTTGAGGAGCTCCTTCTTGGTCAGGCCGGTATGCTCCTGGCCCAGCTGCTCCTCGAGCTCGCGCAGTCGCTTGATCGACTGCGAGATGGTCTTGAAGTTGGTCAGCATGCCGCCGAGCCAGCGGTGGTTGACGTAGTACTGGCCGCACTTCTTGGCGGCCTCGGCAATACGCTCGGCCGCCTGGCGCTTGGTGCCGACGAACAGCACGCGCCCGCCGCCCGCGACCGTGTCGCGCACCGCGTTCATGGCGCGGTAGAGCAGCGGCACGGTCTGCTCCAGGTCGATGATGTGGACGCCGTTGCGCACGCCGAAGATGTACGGGCCCATCTTCGGATTCCAGCGGCGGGTATGGTGGCCAAAATGCACGCCGGCTTCGAGCAGCTGGCGCATGGTAAAGGTCGGAACCGACATGACTGATCCTTTTCCGGTTGGTCCGCCGCGGGTGTCGCCTCGCCGCGGGCCGAAGCCGTGGGCGAAACACCGGAGCGACCGCGCCGAGGCGCAACCGCATACCCGCGTGAGAGATGAGTGCGGCTAGATAGCGCCGTCGGCCACGGAATGCAAGGCGCTGGGCGCCCGCTCGTTAACCGATGTTAACGATTTTGCGATCGGCCGCCGTCCCGCCCACCCCTACGCCCCCGGGCTGCTGCGGAACGCCCACCGGGTGAGCCGCATCTCGATCACCGCGAACACGGCGTACATCGCTACGCCCATGACGGCGATCACGATCAGCCCGGCGAACACCAGCGGCACCTCGAAGCGCGAGCTCGCCGCCACCATCAGGTAGCCGATGCCCTCGTTGGATGCGACCGTCTCGGAGATCACCGAGCCGATGAAGGCCAGCGTGATCGCGATCTTGAGCGAGGCGAACAGCAGCGGCAGCGAGCGTGGCAGGCCGACCTTGAGCAGGATCTGGTACGGCTTGGCGCCGAGCGCGCGCAGCACGTCGCGCAACTCCGGCTCGACGGTCGCGATGCCGGTCGCGACGTTCACGATGATCGGAAACACCGAGATCATGAACGCGGTGAGGACCGCCGGCACCGCGCCGATGCCGAACCAGATGACCAGCACCGGCACAACCGCGACCTTGGGGATGGAGTTGAAACCGATCAACAGCGGATAGGCGCTGTCATAGACCAGCGGCGACGCGCCGATCATGATCCCGGCCACGATCCCGAACCCGACCGCCAGCGCGAACCCGATCACGGTCGTCAGCAAGGTTTGGAAGGCGTGGTGCAGAATCGCCTCATGAAGGCGCCACAGCACGTCCAAGAACACGGTCGGCCGCGGCAGGATGAAGGCCGGCACGTTGAACGCGAGGCAGCCCAACTCCCAGACGATGAAGATGCCGATGGTGACCGCCCACGGCATGATCGTCTCGAGCGCCCGGCTCGACTTCATCACGCACGGACCTCGCCGATACGCCGGCGCAGGTCGTGGACGTATTCGTTGAAGTCGTGACCATAGGTGTCGTCGAGCGTGCGCGGCCGCTTGAGCTCGATCGAGGTCTGGGCGACCACCCGGCCCGGCCGCTTGGAGATCACATAGATCGTATCGGAGAGGAAC
>JACQAI010000735.1 GCA_016195115.1 Pseudomonadota bacterium | reverse complement strand
GGCGCCGGCGCCAGCAGCCGCGCCAGCTCCTCGGTCGCCAAGCGCCGGCGCGAATGGAACTCGTCGACCAGCATCAGGTCGTCGATGGTCAGGCGCTCGACGTCCTTGCCGGCCGCGCGCAGGGCGCCCAGCAAGCGCTCGAGCAAGCCGCCGCGACCGTAGTGCCGATCGATCTCCGGGTTGGTCTCGGCCATGGCGGGTCCTCGCGCGGGGGGCCTCAGTCTAGCATCGACGGCGCCGCGCGTGCCTGCGACACTTGCCGAAGCCCCAACCAAAGGAGCATGCCATGGCAGGCGAGCGCCAGGTCGCGATCGTGACCGGAGCGGCGAGCGGCATCGGTCGCGCGATGACGCTCGGGCTGCTGAAAGCCGGCATCGACGTCATGGCGGTCGACAAGGAGCCGGCGTGGCTCGAGGAGCTCAAGGGCGCCGCGGCCGCGGCAAAGGCCACGGGCAGCGTACAGACGTTGCGCGCCGACCTGAGCGACGCCAGCGCGGCCGACACGGTGAAGTCGACCGTGCTCGGCCAGGCTGGGCGGATCGACATCCTGGTCAACAACGCCGGCATCGGCCAGGGCTCGGTCCGGCCCGACTTCCGCAACGATCCGCTGCGCTTCTGGCAGATCTCGCACGAGCAGTGGAGCCGCTTCGTCGCGGTCAACGCCACCGCGCCGCTCATGATGGCGCGCGCGGTGGCGCCGATCATGATCCGCAACAAGCGCGGCCGCATCGTCACGGTGACGACCAGCCTCGGCACCATGGTGCGCGGCGGCTATGTGCTCTACGGCGCGAGCAAGGCGGCGGCCGAGGCGGCGACCGCGATCATGGCCGAGGATCTCGCTGGCACCGGCGTGACCGCCAACGTGCTGGTGCCCGGCGGCGTCACCAACACGCGCATCGTGCCCGACGGCGCCGGGCTCGACCGCGCCCGCATGCTGCAGCCCGAGATCATGGCGCCGCCCTTGGTGTACCTGGTCTCCGACGCGGCGGCCCAAGTCACGGGGCGGCGCTTCCTCGCGGCGCACTGGGACACCACGCTGCCGCCGGCCGAGGCCGCCGAGAAATGCGGCGCGCCGATCGCCTGGAAAAGCATCGCGACCATGCCGATCGAGCCGTAGACCGCCTCAACACGAAGGCCACGAAGAACACGAAGTCCGTATCGTCCTCTTCCGCCGAGCCGCGACCCCGGCGCCCCTCTTGGGGGATGGGGGAATGGCAAGGGATGGCAGGGGTGGCGCGCCACCTGCCGTAACGAATTGTCACGGCGAGCGCCAGCGAGCCAATCTCGCCATCTTTGAAGTGATGGGCGCTGCGCGCCAAATCCTCACGACACCGGCGATGCAGCGCCACCCCTGCCATCCCCCTCCCATCCCCCCATCCCCCAAAGGGGCGCTGGAGAACCGCTGACGCGATAAGGACTTCGTGTTCTTCGTGGCCTTCGTGTTCAATCGGAGTCTGACAAGGGAGGCCGACAATGCTCGATTTGGGCGGCAAGGTCGCGATGGTGACGGGGGCGGGCTCGGTCGGGCCCGGCTGGGGCAACGGCAAGGCGACCGCGGTGCTGCTGGCGCGCCAGGGCGCACAACTGTTCGCGCTCGACCGCGAGCTCGCGGCCGCCGAGGAGACGCGCGGCCTGATCGAGAAGGAGGGCAAGACCGCGGTCGCCCACCGCTGCAACATGACGGTGGCGGCGGAGGTCGAGGCCGCGGTCGCCGCCTGCATCGCGCGCTTCGGGCGCATCGACATCCTGATCAACAATGTCGGCGGCTCGGCGCCCGGCGATCCGGTGACGATGGCGGAGGAGGTCTGGGACAGCCAGATCGACCACAACCTCAAGACCGCGTTCCTGGGCTGCAAGTACGTGCTGCCCGTGATGGTCCGCCAAGGCGGCGGCGCGATCGTCAATTTGTCGTCGGTCGCCGCCTTGCGCTCGAACGCCGACCGCGCCCACGTCGCCTACAGCGCAACCAAGGCCGGCATCTTCGGCTTCACGCGTTCGACCGCGATGGCCTACGTCACGCAGAAAATCCGCTGCAACTGCGTCGTGCCGGGGTTGATCCACACGCCTCTTGTGGAGCATCGCTTGGTCGCTCAGCTGGGTGCGAACGACGCCGCGGCGCTGATCGCCAAGCGCGACGCCCAGGTGCCGATGGGCCACATGGGCACCGCCTGGGACATCGCGCACGCCGTCCTGTTCCTCGCGTCGGACGAGGCGCGCTACATCACCGCCACCCAGATCATCGTCGACGGCGGCGTCACCGCGGGGAACCCGTAGCGGTCACCAAGACGTATCGTCCTCTTCCGCCAGGCCGCAGGCCCGGCGCCCCGGGACGATGCGCCTACGCCATCAGGAGTTTGGCGAGCTCGTCGGGGGTCGAGAGCATCGGGTAGTGGCCGGTGTCGAGCTCGCGCCAGTCGGCCTTGAGGCGCTCGGCACACCGACGTTGATGCACCTCGGGCGGGTTGGTGCTGCGCTTGCAGTAGATCACGCGCGCCTTCCAGCTTTGCGACCAGAAGCTCGGCAGCTTGACGGGCGCCTCGAGGGTGGCGATCGGCTGCAGGGTGTAGCGCGCGACCGCCCAGGTGCGGGTGTCGGGATCGAGATCCTTGAACAGCCGCGTCTCGATGTCTTCCTTGGTCGGGCCGGTGGCGAGCTCGGTGGTCTCGCGCTTGATGCCGCGCACCACGATGTCGGACACCTTCTCGCCATCGAGCAGCGCCAGGGCGTCGACGAACATCAGGCGGCCGACGCGCTCGCGCGCCAGCTCGGCGGTCTTGCACATCACCATGCCGCCGTTGCTGGTGCCGGCCAGCACGACGTCCTTCAAGTCCTCATAAAACATCAGCTGAGCGAGCTCGGCGGCGCAGCTCTCGAGCGTGATGTCCTTGCGCAGCCCACCGCGGCGCTCGGCGCAGCCGTCCATGGTCGGCGCGAATACCGTGTGGCCGGCGGCGCGCAGCTTGGCGGCGACGCGGGTCCAGATCCAGCCGCCCTGGTAGGCGCCGTGGATGAGCAGGAAGTTCGCCATCTCAGGCGGCCTTCTCGGCGCCGCGCGGCGTGTTGCGCAGCAGGAACGCGCGCACGCGCTTGATCGATTCGGCCATGTGGTCGGGTCCTTTCCATTTCTCCTGGAGCTCGATGCCGGCCGGCGCCAGCCGGGCGATCTCGTCGCTGGTGGCGCGCGGATGCGGCACGTCCTCGCCGTACTGCAGGAACATCGGGGTCTGGCAGCCGCGCACGAACTCGCGCGTCACCGAGAACACGAAGTCGCCGCCGTACATGTTCTTGCCGAAGCTCGCCAAGGTCGCCTCGGAGAGGCCGGGATCGCGCTCGCGCATGGCCTTGGCGAAGTTGCGCAGCGCGTCGTCCCAGGTCGCGCGGTTCTCGTGCAGGCCGATCGGATTCTGCAGCACCGCGCTGGCGATGCGCTCGGGCACCAGCTCGGCGAGCTTGAGGCAGAACGAGGCGCCGATGCAGCCGCCCATGGTGTGGAAGCGCCGGTGGCCGAGATGGTCCATCAAGGCGAGCTGGTCCTCGGCGTAGCTGTGCCAGCCGTCGCTCGCCGTGATCGTAGCGCGCGAGTGGCCGGCGTTGCGCTGGTCCATGGCGACCACCGTGAAGTCGTCGGCGAGGTCGACCATCGGGTTCATCCAGTTCGGCGGCTTCGACGGATCGGCCGGGCTGTGGCGCCAGTGCGCGATCTGCGACTTGAAGCCGCCCGGCGCGAAGATCAGCAGCGGGAAGCCCGTGCCGTGGACCTCGTAATTGATCTCGACGTCGGGCCGCTTGAACGTCGGCATGGCTGCCTCCTCACCGGTCGCACCGCGCCGATGATAGCCACGCCCAATCCAAGCCAACAAGTAAGACCGTCATCCTCGCGCTAGGCGCGAGGATCCACGCCTTGGGAGGGCAACGGGTTTACCGCGTAGAGGTACGGATGCTCGCGCCTAGCGCGAGCATGACGATTTGGGGAGCGGCGAAAGCGGCAACCGATCAGCAGGGTTCGAGCTGTTGGGCGTCGCAGTCGCGCTTGACCTGCATCAGCACCGAGGCGAAGCGGCGGCTCTTGATGGCGACGCGCCGCGGCTCGGCGGAGTGGCGCACGATTTCGACGCGTTCCTTGTAGAGCCGACCCGACTCGAGCCCGATCTGGATGTCGAGCTGCTCGCCCGGCTGACGGCCTTCGGCGTCGAACTCGTCGATCAGGATGCCGCTCAGCGACCAGTCGGCGGTGGTGAAGCGCCGGTTGCCGATCACGACGACCAACGGCGGCTCGTGCCAGCGCGTGAAGGTGCGGCGTTCGTTGGGATGGCCGCTTTCGCGCCGCCTGGCCTCGCGTTCGGCGTCCTCCTTGGCCTTGGCGCTCTCGCCGGCGGCCGAGGTCTCGTGGATGATCGCCAGGCGCTGCTTGACGCTGTCGCGGATCTCGCTCGACAGGCCGAGCCGCAGCGCCGCGGCGAGCGCGGTGTTGATCTGCTTCAGGAGCTCGCTTTTCTCGTCCTTGCGCGCGCGGTCGCGGGTCGCCGCCATGGTCTCGTCGAGCAGGTAGGCGACGTGGCGCTCGTAGAGCCTGAGCTTGACGGCGTGCACGCGCTCACGGATCTCGGACTTGTCGCGCGGCTCGAGCACGTCGGCCTTGGCCGCCACCTCGAGCATCTGGTCGAGGCGCTTGGCGAGCGGCTCGGCCGGCGACTGCGGCTCGGCGCCCTCGGCGGCGACCAGCTCCTTGCCGACGCGCTCCAGCCATTGCTGGCGCCGCTTGGCTTGCGCCTCGGCCGCGGCGTTCGACGGCCGCTCTTGAACCATGGTGGCCATGATGTGTCCCCGTCTCTAGTCGGTCGCTGACTGCTGACCTGGAGACTAGACGGCCGGCGCGCCGCCGGCCCGGGCGCGGACGGATAGACGGACGGGACAGAGGGATAGGGGGATAGCTATCCTTCGGGCGGGCAACCGGCAGGCAACGGGTGCCGTTAGATCAGGCAGTCAGCCGTGTCCGGAGCCTCAACGGGAGGACAACGAGATGCCAGATCAGGTCTTCAAGGTCGTCGAGGTGGTCGGTACGTCCAAGGAGAGCATCAGCAAGGCGATCGACGGCGCGATCGCCAAGGCGGCCAAATCGCTGCGCCACATCGGCTGGTTCGAGGTCGTCCAGATCCGCGGCCACGTCGCCAACGGCAAGGTCGACCGCTACCAGGCCTCGCTTAAGGTCGGCTTCACGCTCGAGGACTGAGCGCGGGGCGTCACGCCGCCCAATCCACGACCTCAAGACCCGATACGCGGGCGAACTCGCGCGCGTTGGCGGTGACGAGCGTCGCGCCATGTCGACGCGCCTGCGCTGCGATCAGGACATCGTAGTGGCCGATCGGCGCGCCGGCGCGCTCGAGCTGGGCGCGGATCGCACCGGCGTGCTCGGCGTCCGCACGCTCGAAGGGCAGCAGCTCGATATCGAGGGTGAGGAAGGCGCGAACGACCGCCGCGTTGCGGGCGCGTTGCGCGCTCTTCTCGTAGCCGTAGATCAGCTCGAACAAGGCGATGACCGGAACCGCGATGCGCTCGCCGCTGGCGAGCTCGCGGGTCAGCCGGCCGCGCACACCGGCCGGACGGTCATTGAGGACCGCGATGACGGCGTTGGTGTCGAGGCATTTCATTCCTCGAAGAAGGCGCGCCGATCCGCCTGGACCCGCGGATCGTCGGCGGCCTGGGGATCGGGGAACGGCGCACCGGCGAGCAGACGGTCGATCTCGGCAAAGACCGCCGCGACCTCGGCAGGGTCGCGGGCGATCGGCTCCAGGATGACCTGGTTGCCGAACCGGCTGACCCGAACCTCCGTGCCCGGGAGCCTGAATTCCTTAGGCAGGCGTACCGCTTGACTGCGGCCATGGGTGAACAGCTTGGCGGTCCTGGGACTGGTCAAAGGCCCCCCTCGATCTGATAGCTACCATGATAGATATCATGGTAGTCGCCCGGGACGTGTCAACCCCTGGAGCCGCACCAGTTCGCTCCGGCGGACGACGATTTTGGGCCGTGGCTGATCCGCCAGGC
>JACQAI010000734.1 GCA_016195115.1 Pseudomonadota bacterium | reverse complement strand
GGCGCATCTCGATCGGCGACCTCCGGGAAGTGATCGCCCGCGGCGTCGACGACTTCGGCGCCTATCGGACCGACATCATCTTCTTGTGCCTGATCTACCCGGTGGTCGGCTTGGTGCTGATTCGCACCGCGTTCGGCTACGACATGCTGCCGCTGCTGTTCCCGCTCGCTTCGGGCTTCACCCTGGTCGGGCCAATCGCGGCGGTCGGGCTCTACGAGATGAGCCGGCGCCGCGAGCAGGGCGTCGCGATCACCTGGGGCGATGCGTTCGGGGTGGTGCGCTCGCCGGCGTTCGGCGCCATCGCGGTGCTCGGCCTGATCCTGCTGGCGCTGTTCGGCGTCTGGCTTTGTGTCGCGTGGGGCATCTACGCCGCCACCCTCGGGCCGGAGCCGCCGGCCGCGATCGAGACGTTCGTGCGCGACGTGTTCACGACCTCGGCCGGCTGGTCGTTGATCGTGGTCGGCATGGGCGTCGGCTTCCTGTTCGCCGTGCTCGTGCTGGCGATCAGCGTGGTGTCGTTCCCGCTGCTCATCGACCGCGACGTCTCGCTCGGGACGGCCATCATGACGTCAATGCGCGCGGTCTCCGAAAACCCGGTGCCGATGGCGGCGTGGGGCCTGATCGTCGCGGGTGGCCTGGTGCTCGGCTCGCTGCCGGTGTTCCTTGGGCTGATCGTCATCATGCCGGTGCTCGGCCACGCCACCTGGCACCTCTATCGCCGGGTCGTGCCGCGCTGATTCCTTGAGATGGTCGAACGGAGCTCCGCGTCGCGCGGAGCTCCATTGCGCGCGCCCTGGTCGCGGCGATCGGCCGCCGTCTATGATCGGCGGGTGGCCGATGTCGACGGCCGGGGATGCCCATGCTGTTCAACGACCCCTTGTTTCTGTTCGTCTTTCTGCCGGCGACCGTGGCCGCGTTCATCATCGTGCGCTGGTTCGCCGGCGCGCGCGCCGTCCTCGGGCTCCTGGTCGTCGCCTCGATCTTCTTCTACGGCTGGTGGAACCCGATCTACCTGCCGCTGCTCGGCGGTTTGGCGGTGTTCAACTACGTGGTCGCCCGCGCGATCATCGCCGAGCGCGCGCGCGCGCGGGTATCGTGGGCCCATGCCCTGCTGACGTTCGGCGTGATCGTCGATCTGCTGGCGCTCGGCTATTTCAAGTACACCGACTTCTTCCTCAACACCGTCAACGGCCTGATCGGCGACGACATGCCGATGCAGCGCATCGTGCTGCCGCTCGGCATCTCGTTCTTCACCTTCCAGAAGATCGCCTACCTGGTCGATGCCAGCCGCGGCCAGACCGAGGAGCACGATTTTCTCGACTACTGCTTCTTCGTCATGTTCTTTCCGCAGCTGATCGCCGGCCCGATCGTGCATCACCGCGAGATCTTCTCGCAGACGCGCGGCGTCGGCGCGCTGAAGGTGCGTCTCAGCAACCTGACGATCGGTCTGACCATCTTCCTGATCGGTCTGTTCAAGAAGGTGATGATCGCCGACAACCTGTCGCCGATCGTCTCCGACGTGTTTGGCGTCGCCGCGGCCGGCAAGCCGCTCCACGCCTTCGACGCCTGGCGCGGCGCAGTCGCCTATTCGCTGCAGCTCTACTTCGATTTCTCGGGCTACTCCGACATGGCGATCGGCGCCGCGCGGCTGTTCGGCATCCGCCTGCCGCTCAACTTTCACTCGCCCTTCCAGTCGACCGGCATCATCGAGTTCTGGCAGCGCTGGCACATGACCTTGTCGCGCTTCCTGCGCGACTATCTCTACATCCCGCTCGGCGGCAACCGCAAAGGCCCGACGCGGCGCTACGTCAACCTGATGCTGACCATGACGATCGGCGGGCTGTGGCACGGCGCGGCCTGGACGTTCGTGCTCTGGGGCTTCCTGCACGGCAGCTATCTGGTCATCAATCACGCCTGGCGCGCGGTCTGGACGCCGCTCGATCGCTGGTGGTCGCGCACCGTCGCGCGCTTCATCACCGTGGTCGCCGTGATCATCTCGATGGTGACGTTCCGCGCCCCCGACCTGCCGGTGGCGCTGCGGATGTACGCCAGCATGGCGGGCTTTCCGCCCGACAGCTTTCCGGCGATCCGACCGATGACCTCGATCGAGCAGCTGAGTGCCAACCTTGCCAGGGCGCCCGATCCCGGCCAAGTTGGCCGCGGGCTGCTGTGGGCGGCCCTGGCCTTGGCGGTGCTCTGGTTCGTGCCTAATACCCAGCAACTGATGTCGCGGTTCGCGCCGGCGTTCAACTACTCATTGACGCAGTGGCGACGTCAGCCCCCGGCGCTCGGTCGCGTCGATGTGCGCGGCCGAGTGATCAGCTGGCGGCCGCACGTCGTTGGCGCGTTGGTGGTCGGGATCCTCGCCGGGCTGGCGCTGCTCAGCCTGCAGCACGTCAGCGAATTTCTCTATTTCGAGTTCTGAGATGAGCCGCGTCCGCACCTTGCTGTGGCGTTACCTCGCGATCGTGGCCGGCACCGTCGTGGTCCTCGCCGGCCTCTGCCTCGGCGCCAACGCCCTGGTCGATCCGCTGTGGTATTTCGGCGGCAACGTCATCACCGGGGTCAACTTTCCGTTCAACGAGCGGCTGGCCAAGATCAACCGGCTGCTGCCGCGCACCGCACAATTCGATTGCCTGATGCTCGGCAGCTCGACCACCGCGCTGACGCCCGAGGCCAAGATCGACGGCCATCGCTGCTTCAACATGGGGTTTTCCGCCGGCGTGGTGTCGGAATTGCTGGTCTACGGCAAGTATTTGCGCGCCCGTGGCTTCGCGCCCAAGCTGCTGATCGTCGGCGTCGACTCGTTCGACTACGAGGGGCCGACCTTGACGCCTGACGTGCCCGACTTCATGAAACGCGGCGAGGCGCCGCCGTCGTTCTGGCACAGCTATCTGTCGCTCGACGCGCTCGACTTCTCCTACCGCACCCTGCGCTACGACTATCCGCATCGTCGCTGGTTCGACCGCGAGTGGCGCTCGCACATCATTCCGCGCCGCCGTGCCTACCGCGCGCCGGCCAAGCTCGAGCCGCAGGTGCCGCCGCCGGAGATGCACGCCGAGCGCGCCGAGCTCTATGTCGAGCTGCGGCGGCTGTTCCCCGAGGCGCGCGCGATCGCGTTCGTGGCGCCGACCGCCGCCTGGACGATCGCGCAGCTCAAGCTGGACGGCAATCTCGACGCCTATCTCGACGGCCTGAAGCGCACCGCGCCGGCGTTCGACACGTTCCTCGACTTCAGCATTCCGTCCGAGATCACCGTCAGCATCACGAACACCTTCGACGGCTTGCACTACTTCGACGAGATCAACGACCTGGTCGCCGCCGCGCTGATGTCGGGCAAGCCCGCCCCCGGGGTCGACTGGAAGCACGAGGCGCCGGCGGCGATCAAGGCCGCCTACGAGGAGCGCATCGACCGCCTGGTCCTGAAGCCGCTTGCCGCCAAGCGGTAGCGGGCTGCTCGGCGCGCCCGGCTTCGCTGATCCCCGGTCGAGCTCCGACATGGCGAACGCCCTGCGCAGCTATTGGCGTTACCTCGCGGCCCTGGCCGGCACCGTCGCGGTGCTG
>JACQAI010000733.1 GCA_016195115.1 Pseudomonadota bacterium | reverse complement strand
GCGGCCGCCGCACGAATAGCGCCGCGCGGCACGTCGTCGCGCCTTCCGATTCGTCGCCGCCAACAGCTGGCGACGGCTTGACGGCCGCCGCGCCGCTGCCATGCTCGCCGGCCATTCCCCTGTTAGCCTCGATCGAGGGTTGCGCGCGTGGAAGCAAGCGAGCTGGCCGAAAAGATCTCGGAGGCCCACCATCATCACGCGGTGAGCGACGAGACCTTCCGCCGCCGCACCGCGATGGTCATCGGCGTGATCGCGATGCTGCTGGCGATCACGACCTTGGGCGGCTCGAGCACGATGAAGACGATGCTGAGCGCCAACATCCACGCCGCGGACACCTACAACTTCTATCAGTCCCGCAACATCCGCCAGACCGCCACCCAGCTCGCCGCCGAGGAGCTCGAGGTACAGTTGGCAACCCGCCCCGACCTGACGCCCGCGGCGCAGGCCGAGATCCAGAAGCGTATCGATCGCTACCGCGCGCGGGTGGCGCGCTACGAGAGCGACCCGCAGGGCGGCGAGGGCAAGAAGGAGCTGCTGGCCAAGGCCAAGCAATACGAGGCCCAGCGCGACCGCGCGATCGAGGCGGATCCTAATTTCGAGTTCGGCGAAGCGCTGTTCCAGATCGCCATCGTGCTCGGCTCGGTCAGCATCGTCGCCGGGTCGCGGCTGCTGCTCTGGGTGTGCGTCGGGCTGGCCGGTGTCGCGAGCCTGCTGTCGCTCAACGGCTTCTTCCTGTTCGTCCACCTGCCGTTCCACTGACGCCCGCCGCCAAAAACACGACGGGCGGCGTCATCGGACGCCGCCCGCGTAGGGCCGCCGCCCTGGAGGCGGCGGCGGATCGTCAATGGTCCCTAGGCCTTCTTGGTGACCTTCTTCTTGCCGGTCGGCTTCGTGCTCTTGGCCTTCTTCTTCGCGGCCACCTTGTGCACACCCGGCTTCTCGGCCTTGTGAATGCCTGCCGTCCGCTCGGCGGCCTGGACCATCGGCACGACCGAGGTCAGCGCCAGAGCCGAGATGGCGACCGCAGCTAGCAACTTCTTCATGACCGTCCTTTCGAGTCTTACGTTCGGTTCGGATCGCGGGACGCGTCCTTAGGACAGGGAAGATGCCTGCGACTCGTCAATAAAACAACACACATACGCCAAAACCTGAGTCGTGACTCGATAAATCGCCCGTATTGCGCTCCAACAAACCGGAAATTCGTCAAGCTTGAGGCAATCGTCGCGGTATTTCGGCGCCGCGAGCGCCCTGTGGTCAGCCCTCGGGGGGCGAATCGAGCGCGGCGCCGCGCAAGGCGGCCAGACGCGCACCGGGGTCGGGGCTACGCATCAGCGCCGAGCCGATCAGCACCGCGTCGACCCGCGCGGCGGCGAGGCGGCGCATGTCGGCCGGCGTCTCGATGCCGCTCTCCCCGACCACGACGACGCCGGGCGGGATGCGCGGACGCAGCCGCTCGGTGGTTGCGAGATCGATGGCGAAGTCGTGCAGATTGCGGTTGTTGATGCCGATCAGGTCGGCCTCGGCGCGCAGCGCCAGCTCGAGCTCGGGCTCGTCGTGGACCTCGACCAGGACATCGAGGCCGAGGGCGCGCGCCGCGGCGCCGAGCTCGGCCAGCCGATCGGGCACCGCCGCGACGATCAGGAGCACGGCGTCGGCACCGGCGGCCCGGGCCTCGACCAGCTGGTAGGGGTCGACCGTAAAGTCCTTGCGCAGCACCGGCAGGTCGACCGCGGCCCGGCCCTCGACCAGGTCGTCGAGGGTGCCGCCGAAGAAATGCGGCTCGGTCAGGATCGACAGTGCGGCGGCACCGGCGGCCTGGTAGCGGCGCGCGAGCTCGGCCGGGCGGGCGTCCTCGCGCAGCGCCCCCGCCGACGGCGAGCGCCGCTTGATCTCGGCGACCACCTGGAGGCCGGGACGGGCCAGCGCGGCGCGAAAGCCGCGCGCCGGCGGCGCGCCCGCGAGCGCATCGTGGAGGGCGGCGAACGGCCGCGTGACCCGCGCCGTCGCGACATCGGCCCGCCGCTGCGCGAGGATCGGGGCGAGGCGATCGCTCATGGCGATGCCGGGGGCGGCGCCGGCGGCGGGCGCAGCGCCCGCAGCGCCTCGAGCTTGGCCAGCGCGGCGCCGCTGTCGAGGATCCGGGCCGCCAGGGCGGCGCCCTCTGCGAAGTCCAGGGCCGCTTCGGCCGCGACCAGCGCGGCGGCGGCGTTCATCAGCACCGCGGTGCGCGCCGGATGGCGCTCGCCGCTCAGCACCGCGCGCAGGATCGCGGCGTTGGTCGCCGGGTCGCCGCCCCGGATGGTGTCGAGCGGCGCCGGATCGAGCCCGAAGTCCTTGGCGGTCACTTGATACTGCCGGAGCCCGCCGCGCCCCAGGTCGACCACGGTGGTGGTGCCGGTCGGCGCGATCTCGTCGAGCCCGTGCTCGCCCGAGACGACCAGGACGCGCTCGGCCTCGAGCGCCTGCAGCGCCTGCGCCATCAGCATCGCCTTCGAGGGGTGGAAGACGCCGACCAGCTGCCGGCGCACCCCCGCCGGGTTGGTCAGCGGACCGAGCAGATTGAAGATCGTGCGCACCCAGAGGCTGCGCCGGATGCCGGCGACCGCGCGCATCGCCGGGTGGTAGAGCGGCGCGAACAGAAAACCGATGCCGATGCGGTCGATCGCGGCGCCGGTCTCCTCGGGCGTCAGGTCGATCGGCACGCCGAGCGCGTCGAGCACGTCGGCGCTGCCGCACTTGGACGAGATCGAGCGGTTGCCGTGCTTGGCCACCGTGACGCCGGCGCCGGCGGCAACGAAGGCGGCGGCGGTCGACAAATTGAGGCTGCCCGAGCCGTCGCCGCCGGTG
>JACQAI010000685.1 GCA_016195115.1 Pseudomonadota bacterium | reverse complement strand
GTCTCGCCCAGATTGTCGGCGAAATCGGAGGCGCGCAGTTGCCGGTCGGCAATGTAGCTGTCGCCCTTCTTCACCAGCCGCACCAGCATCGGCATGTCGGTGTATTGCCGGATATAATCCTCGAAATACTTGGTCTGCTTGTCGAAATAGAATTCGCGCAGGATGACGTGGCCCATCGCCATGGCGAGCGCCGAGTCGGTGCCCTGCTTCACAGAGATCCACAGGTCGGAAAATTTCGAGGCTTCCGAATAGTCCGGGCAGATCACCACGCTCTTGGCGCCGCGATAGCGCGCCTCGGTGTAGAAATGCGCATCCGGCGTGCGGGTCTGCGGGACGTTGGAGCCCCACAAAATGAGGAAGCCGGAATTGTACCAGTCGGCGCTCTCCGGCACGTCGGTCTGCTCGCCCCAGGTCTGCGGCGAGCTCGGCGGCAGATCGCAGTACCAGTCGTAGAAGCTCATGCACACGCCGCCGATCAGCGACAGATAGCGGGTGCCGGCGGCGTAGGACACCATCGACATGGCCGGGATCGGCGAGAAGCCGACCACCCGATCGGGCCCGTGGGTCTTGACCGTGTAGACGTTCGCCGCGGCGATGATCTCGTTGACCTCGTCCCACCGCGCACGCACGAAGCCGCCGAGGCCGCGGATCGACTTGTAGGAGCGCGCCGCCGCCGGATCCTCGACGATCGACGCCCACGCCTCGACCGCCGCCTTGGTGCGTCGTGCCGCGCGCCACAGCCGCAGCAGCCGGCCGCGGATCAGCGGGTGCTTCACGCGGTTGGCGCTGTAGAGATACCAGGAGTAGCTGGCGCCGCGGGCGCAGCCGCGCGGCTCGTGGTTGGGCAGGTCGGGCCGCGTGCGCGGATAGTCGGTCTGCTGGGTCTCCCAGGTAACCAGGCCGTTCTTGACGTAGATCTTCCAGCTGCACGAGCCCGTGCAGTTCACGCCGTGGGTCGAGCGCACGATCTTGTCGTGCTGCCAGCGCGCGCGGTAGCCGTTCTCCCAGGTGCGGTCCTCGTTGGTGACGACCCCGTGGGTGCCGGAGAACGTGTCGACGTTCTTGCGGAAGAAGGTCAGGCGGTCGAGGAAATGGCTCATCCGATGTCTCCGCTCATTCCGCCGGAACGGGGCCGGCCGGCCGCGCGTCGCCGGTCGGCGCGCCGATCAGGCGCACCTCGGCGCTGCGGCGCGTGTAGTACCACCACGTGACGACGACGCAGCTCACGTAGAAGGCGATGAAGCCGTAGAGCGCGAGCTCAGGGCCGCCGGTCGCGGCGATCGAGCTGCCGAAGGTCTTCGGGATGAAGAACGCGCCGAACGCGGCGACCGCCGAGGTAAAGCCGATCACGGCCGCGCCCTCTTTGGCGGCGTCGCGCTGCGCCTGCGCCGCCGCCGCCGGACCCTTGCCGGCCACCCAGCGCTGGTGCTGAATCGCGAACATCGCCGGGATCATCTGGAAGGTCGAGGCATTGCCGACGCCGCTGGCGGCGAACAGCACCAGGAACATCGCCAGGAAGCCCCAGAACGCGCCCGGCTGGTCCTTGATGTCGAGGAAGAACAGCACGCCCGCGACCCCGAGGATCATGGCGACGAACACCCACACGGTGACGCGCGCGCCGCCGAAGCGGTCGGATACCCAGCCGCTCAGCGAGCGGGTCGCGGCGCCGACCAGCGGACCCAGGAAGGCATAGTGCAGCGGATCGACGCCGGCGAACTGGCTCTTGGTCAGCAGCGGGAAGGCCGCGGAATAGCCAATGAACGAACCGAACGTGCCAACGTAAAGCCAGCACATGATCCAGTTGTGCTTGCGCTTGAAGATCACGGCCTGGTCGGCGAACGACGCCTTGGCGCTGCCGACGTCGTTCATGCCGAACCACGCCGCGATGCTCGCGGCGACGATCAGCGGCACCCAGATGAAACCGGCGTTCTGCAGCCACAAGGATTTTGTCGCGCCCGCCGCGCCCCAGGTCTGCGGCGCCCCGCCCAGCGCGCCGAACACGCCGGCCGTGATGATCAGCGGTACGACGAACTGCACGACGCTGACGCCGAGGTTGCCGAGCCCGGCGTTCAGCCCGAGCGCCATGCCCTTCTGGCTCTTGGGGAAGAAGAAGCTGATGTTCGCCATGCTCGAGGCGAAGTTGCCGCCGCCGAGGCCGCACAACAGCGCGAGCACCAGGAACACGGTGTAGGGCGTGTCCGGGTTCTGCACCGCCATGCCGATGCCGACCGCCGGGATCAGCAGCGACGCCGTGCTGAACGCCGTCCAGGTGCGACCGCCGAAAATCGGCACCATGAAGGCGTAGAAGGCGCGCAGCAGGGCGCCCGACAGCCCCGGCAGGGCGGCCAGCCAGAACAGCTGGTCGGTCGTGTAGCGGAAGCCGATGCCCGGCAGGTTGACGACCACCACGCTCCACACCATCCAGACCGCGAAAGCGAGCAGCAGGGCCGGGATCGAGATCCACAGGTTGCGGTTGGCGATGCGCCGGCCCTGCGCGTTCCAGAAGGTCGCGTCCTCGGGGTCCCACTCGGTAAGCGTGGCCGCCGGTTCGAGCTCGGGCAGGAAACGGGACAGCCTGAACTCCGGGATGCGGCGCTCCATGCGCAGGATCGCGAAGTGCATCCATACGAGGTTGGTCGCGACGATCGCGAACAACAGCATGAAACAGCTGGTCCAGACGCCGATCAGATCGTTCATGATGCCGAACGCGATCGGCAGAGCGAAGCCGCCGAGGCCGCCGATCATGCCGACGACGCCGCCGACGGCGCCGACATGACCCGGGTAGTAGACCGGGATGTGCTTGTAGACCGCCGCCTTGCCGAGCGACATGAAGAAGCCGAGCACGAACAGCAGGGCGACGAACGGCACCAGGCCGACGCCGAGGCTGAAGCGCAGCTCGCCCTGGATGCCGTGCACGATGTAATCGGTCGCGGGGTAGGAGAGCAGGAAAGTGCAGAGCGCGCCGACGCCGAACGTCCAATACATCACGGTGCGGGCGCCGTATTTGTCCGATAGGTGCCCGCCGAGCACGCGGAACAGGCTGGCCGACAGCGAGAAAACCGCAGCCAGGATTCCGGCCGTGGTGATGTCGAGCCCGTAGACGCCGACCATGTAACGGGGCAGCCAGAGCGCCAGCGCGACGAAGCCGCCGAAGGTGAAGAAGTAATAGACCGAGAAACGCCAGACCTGCATGTTCTGCAGCGGCTCGAGCTGTTTCCACACCGACTCGGGTTTCTCGCCGCGCTCGCGGCGCGCGCGCGTTACCGGGTCTTCGCGCGTGCCCAGCCAGAACATGGCGGCCATCACGACCAGCGCGACGGCCCAAACCTGCGCCACCGCGGTCCAGCCGAACGCGACCATGACGAACGGCGCCAGCAGCTTGGTCACCGCCGCGCCGACGTTGCCCATGCCGAAAATGCCGAGCGCGGTGCCCTGCTTGGCTTGCGGATACCAGCGCGAGACGTAGGCGATGCCGACTGCGAACGACCCGCCCGAGATGCCGACCCCGAGCGCGGCGGCGAGCATCATCGGATAGCTGTCGGCGTACGACAGCAGCCATGTCGAGGCCGCGGCGGCGAGCATGACCAGGACATAGACCTTGCGGCCGCCGAACTGGTCGGACCAGATGCCGAGCGCCAGTCGGATCAAAGAGCCGCTCAGGATCGGGGTGCCGATCAACAGCCCGAACTCGGTGTCGTTCAGGCCCAGGTCCTGCTTGATGCGCACCCCGATGATCGAAAAGATCGTCCAGACCGCGAAGCAGACCGTGAAGGCGGTCGTGCTCAACGTCAGCGCGGATTGCTGCCCAGGCTCGACCCGTGCGACGTGGTCCATGCTCCCGTTCTCCCGACCGTCCGCGCGTTCTCGGCGGCGCGCGGTTTACAAGTCGCATCGGGTCGCGGTTGCAGCGTTGATCTAGGTCAAGCTGGTCGGTGAATGGCTGAGATTGACAATTATCAAGTCGCGCCCGGACGGTTCGACACGGCGAGCGCCATGCGGCGATAGAACGCTCGCTTGACGATCTCGACCAGCGCCAGGTAGGCGCCGACCATCGCGGCGAGGAACACGTAGAACCAAGCCGGCGGTGCGACGAAGCCGAACCACGGCGCCAGCGGGCTCAAGGGCAGCAGCAAAGCGAGGACTGCGACGCCGATCGACAGTCCCGCGAGCAACGGGTGCGGCCAGCTTGCGAGCAGATGGCGCCGCGTTCGGATGGCGAAGATGACCAGCACCTGGGTGGCGACCGATTCGACGAACCAGCCGGTCTGGAACAAGCGCTCGTCGGCGCTGAACAGCGCCAGCAGGGCGAAGAAGGTCAAGAAGTCGAACACCGAGCTGAGCGGGCCCATGACCAGCATGAAGCGCTCGATCAGCCGGATGTCCCAGTGCACCGGCGCCGCCACCGCCTCGGGGTCGACATTGTCGAACGGCACGCCGGTTTCGGACAGGTCGTAGAGCAGGTTGTTGAGCAGAACCTGAATCGGCAGCATCGGCAGGAACGGCAGGAACAGCGCCGCCCCCGCCATGCTGAACATGTTGCCGAAGTTCGAGCTGCCGCCCATCAGGATGTACTTGCTGACGTTCGTGACCGTGCGCCGACCCTCGATCACGCCGTCATGCACCACCGAGAGATCCTGATCGAGCAGGATCATGTCGGCCGCCGCCTTGGCGACGTCGGCACCGCCGTCGACCGAGATCCCGACGTCTGCGGCGTGCAGCGCCGGGGCGTCGTTGATGCCGTCGCCGAGGAAGCCGACGACCTTGCCGCTGCGCTTGAGCGCCAGGATGACGCGGTGCTTCTGCTGTGGATTGACGCGGCAGAACAGCGTCACCTTGGCGAGCTGCCCGAGCAACGCCTCGTCGCTGAGCTCGGCGAGCGCCGCACCGGTCAGCACGCCTTTCACCGGGATGCCGAGCGCGCCGCATACGTGGCGCGCGACCAGATCGTTGTCACCGGAGAGGATCTTGACCTCGACTCCGGACGCCGTGAGCGCCGCCACCGCGGCGCCCGCGCTCGCCTTGGGCGGGTCGATGAAGCTGACGAAGCCGGCGAACACCAGGTTGGCCTCGTCGGCGATCGATCCATGGTCGGTCTCGATCGGGCGATAGGCGACCGCGAGCGCCCGAAAGCCGTCGGCGTTGACCGTGGCGAGCTGCCCGAGCACCCCCTGCCGGACGTCCTCGGCCAGCGGCAGGATCCGGCCGTCCGGTCCGTCGTAGCGGTTCGACAGCCGCAGCACGTCCTCGGGCGCGCCCTTGACGATCAGGCGCCGCTCGCCGTCGCGCGCCACCAGCACCGAGACGCGCCGCCGCTCGAAGTCGAACGGCACCTCGTCGAGCTTGGACCAGCCGGCGGGATCTCCGGCGCCGTGCTCGATGATCGCCTGATCCATCGGGTTCTTGAGCCCGGTCTCGAACCAGCTGTTGAGGAACGCGAGCTCGAACACCCGCTCGCTATTTGCGCCGCTGGCGTCCTGGTGCGCGATCACGCCGATGCGCGCCTCGGTCAGGGTGCCCGTCTTGTCGGTGCACAGCACGTCGATCGCGCCCAGATTGTGGATCGACGCCAAGCGCTTGACGATCACGCGTTTCTTGGCAAGCCGCTTGGCGCCCCGCGCCAGCGTCACGGTGACGATCATGGGCAGGAGCTCGGGCGTCAGCCCGACCGCGAGCGCCAGCGCGAACATCAGCGATTCGAGCCACGGCCGATGGAACAGCACGTTGACCGCGAGCACGAACAGGACCAGGAACACGGTCAGCTTGAGGATCAGGCCGCCGAACCGGCGCACGCCCTGCTCAAACGCGGTGATCGGCGGTTTGGCCGCCAAGCTGTCGGCCAGCGCGCCGAGCGCGGTGTCGCGCCCGGTGCGGCAGACCACCATGGTGGCGTAGCCGCTGATCACCGAGGTGCCGGCGAACGCGGCATTGGCAGCGGCAGTCGGCTCGGTGGCGTTGCTGTCAGCGTCGATCTTCTCGACCGGATAGGGCTCGCCGGTCATCAGCGCCTGGTTGACGAACAGATCGTGCGCCTCGACGAGGCGGCCGTCGGCCGGCACCAGGTCGCCCGCCGCCAAAATGATCACGTCGCCCGGCACCAACCGATCGACCGGCACGGTCTGCTCGCCGCCAGGGCGTCGCGCCTTGGCCTGGATGGCGACCGACGCGCGCAGCGCATCGACCGTTGCCTGAGCGCGCACCTCCTGGACGAAGTCGAGCACGACGCTGAGCAGGACGATGCCGAGCACGATCACGAAGCTGGCGACGTCGCCGGTCACCGCCGACAGCACGCTGGCGATCAGCAGAATGGCGATCAGCGGGTTGGCGAAGCGCCCGAGCAATTGCAGCCACAGTGGCGAACGCTTGACGCTTGTCGCATCGTTGGGCCCGTATTGCGCCAGGCGCCGCTCGGCCGCCTCAGGCGCGAGACCGGCTTCGGTCGTGTCGAACGCCGCGAAGATCCGTTCGCGCGGAATCCGCCAGAACGCCACGAGGTCGATCGCTTCCGATGCCGACTCGGCGCGCACCGAGGTACTGAGGGGCACGGTTTCGATGGCCACGTTCTCCGAGGGCCTGGCGAGCGAACCCCCTGACGATTTCCGCAGGGCGGCCGACACCACCGTACTCCGGACTACCTGATGTCGTCTCGCCGGCCGCTGCCGCGGTCACAGCGGCGGCAATGCCGGCATATGAACCAGATGATCCTCGATCCCGCGCGCCCCGACGTTCTCCGCGGCGACCCTCAGCGCCTTGCGCTCCTGGGTGGATTGCACGGTACCCCACAGATGGATCACGCCGTCGGTCACGATGACGTTCAATCCCGCAGTGTCCGCCCACTTCTGGCGGCTGAGCTCGGCCAGCAGCGTGTCGCGGATCGCGCGGTCGCTCTGCGGATTTGCGATCGGGACCCGCGCACCCACCGACAGGGCCTGGATCAGGTTGGCGCGGCTGACGATTCCGACGATGGCACCGTCATGGACGACCGGCACGCGTTTGATGTGCCTGGATTCCATCAAGTCGACGATGTCGCGGACCGGGGTGGCCTCCGATGCCGTCACCACCTGGCGGGTCATGACGTCCGAGGCCTTGCGGGCGCGCGATTTGACGTAGTCGGCGGCGAGCTCGGCGTGTGAGCTCACCAACTCGAGCCAGCGCGAGGGCCGGCGCTCGGTCCCGACTTCGATCCGGCGCAGCAGATCTCCCTCGGTGATGAGTCCGACGAGCTTTCCGGTTTCGTCGACCACGGTGACCGAGCTGATCTGGCGGTCCAGCATCAGTTTGGCGATGTCGGCCACGACGGTGTCCTGGGCGACGGAAATGACCACTTTGGACATGATGTCGGCGGCTTGCATGGCCGATCTCCCCATCTCTGTTGCGTTAGGGTTTCTGGCAAGCGCCGCGCAGCACGGCGCGCTTCGATTCGGCGTCGGTCAGCTGCTGGTAGGCCGCGTTGGTGACCAGCGAGTACTCGACGCGCTGCAGCAACGCGACCAGGAAGCCTTGCTCGCGGGCGACCTGGAAATGGAAGATGGCGCGCGAGCGCAGCACCGCCGAGACGGTGAACGTGTCATCCTTGAGCCGCCCGATCTCGACCTCGTTGGGCTGCCGGCGGTCGCCGGGATTCCAGTACTTCAGGCAACTGATCAGGGCATCGACGGTCTGCCCCGCCTCGGGCTTGCCGGTATCCATCTGAATCATGGCGATGCGCAGGTCGTTCTCGCTGAACCGTTGCGCGGCCAGCGCCAAGCCCGCGGATGCGACCAAGATCGTCGCCGCAAGCGCAATCCGCAATTTCATGGTCCGTCTCCTTTTCTGTCCGGCGTCCGTCGCCGATGGCGCCGCCGTCGTCTACCAGGACATCCCACCATGCCGGTCGCGCGCTGCCCTTGATGTGGATCAACATCTGAAAACCGCCGATCCGCGGCGGAACGACCTGCTCTAAAGCCGCCCCTGCCGCGCTAGAGGGCTGGTTCCGGCTCGACGCGCGACCGCGGCGCGAGCGGTCGGTCGGCGGGTTGGGGTGCCGCTCGGCGCGCTGCCGCCGCGGCCTCGATGGTGGCGCGCATCTCTGGATGGGCGCGCATCAGGGTGTGGAAGTCCGACTCCTCGAGCACGAGTAGCTGGGTATCGGTGACGGCCGTGACCGTCGCCACTCGAGGGGCGCGGTCGAGCAGACCCATTTCGCCGAAGAAGTCGCCCGCCTTGAGATACACCGGCTTCGGCTCCAGCTGGACCTCGAGCTCGCCCGAGAGCACGAAGTACATGCAGTCGGCGGAGTCGCCCTGGCGGACGACGGTGTAGAGCGGCGGCACGGTGCGCGGCTTCAGCATGGTCGCGATCTCGACCATCCGCATGACGCCGACGCCGGTGAACAGCGGCACTTGCGAGACCAGCTTGGCGTTGACCACGAAATCCCGCCGTTTGATCTGCTCGACGAAGGCGCTCGCCATGATGCCGGCGGGCAGCGCGAACATGCACAGGCCGAGCAAGGCGCAAATGCCGCCGAAAGCCTTGCCCAAGCCCGTATGCGGCACCACGTCGCCATAGCCGACCGTGGTCAGCGTGATGATCGCCCACCACATCGAATCGAGGACGGTGCCGAACGCCTCGGGCTGGGCGTCGCGCTCCAGCAGGTGCATGGCGGTCGCCGAGGTCATCAGCAACACCATGACGATGAGCAGCGCGCCGAGGAACGATCGGCGCTCCTGATAGAACGCCGCCGCCAGAGACTGCAGGGCAGGCGAGAAGCGCGTCAGCTTGAGGAGCCAAAACAGCCGCAGCAGCCGCAAATAGCGCAAGTCGAGCGTGAGCAGCATGCCAAAGTAGAACGGCACGATGGCGATCAGGTCGATCAGTCCGGCGGGCGACACGATGTAGTGCAGGCGCGCCCGGAAGGCCGAGACGCCATGCACGTCCTCACTGTCGACGGCGACCCACAACCGGCACAGATATTCGACCGTGAACAGGCCGACCGAGAGGTACTCGAAGGCGATCAGCCAGGGGCGCCAATGCGGGCCGGCGGCGAGCGCATCGTCGAACAGCACGACGCCGGCGTTCGCGACGATCAGCAGCACCAGGAACGTGTCGACCGCTTTGCGGCGCGACCCGGTCGCGGTGTGGCTCTCGAGCAGCCGATAGACCTCGTGCCGGGGGGGATTGCCGGAAACCATGGCCCATCCAACCCACCTGGCGTCATCGGCGCTTTGATCTTGATCAAGGTCCGCAAGAGCCGGGGTCGGCTACAGGTTTTGCCGCGCGAAGGTACAAGGAGACAAGGGATGGATGCCGGCGAGTTGCCCGGGGGGTCGGCGCAAAAACCGCCGTCCAGCGATGGCGGCGGTCCGCGGTCGCCGGCCGCGGCGACGACGCTGCTGCCCGGCCTGATCGAGGGTCTGATCGAAGCCGAGCCCGATGTGGCGCACGCCGAAACCCTCGACCGCCTGATGCATGCCTGGCAGGGGCGGCTGACCGGGTCGGTCTCGCCGGCAGCGCTGACGCTCGCCTATGGGGATTGGCTAATGCATCTCATCAATGCGCCAGGCAAGCAGGCGATGCTGCTCCAAAAGGCGGTCCGCAAGTGGACGCGCTTCCTGATCCATGCCAGCCGGGCGACCGACGATCCCGACCGGTCCCCGTGCATCGAGCCGCTGCCCCAGGACCATCGCTTCCGCAGCGAGGCATGGCAGAAGCCGCCGTTCAATCTCATCTGGCAGGGTTTTCTGCTGACCCAGCAGTGGTGGTACAACGCGACCACCGGCATCCGCGGCGTGTCGCGCGCCAACGAGGACATCGTCGCGTTCACGACCCGTCAGGTCCTCGATCTGATCGCACCGTCGAATTCTCCCCTGACCAATCCGGAGGTGCTCGCCGCAACCCTGCGCGAGGGCGGCATGAACCTGATGCGCGGCGCGCAGAACTTCGTCGAGGATTGGGAGCGCGCCATCGCCGGCAAACGGCCGGTCGGCGTCGACCGGTTCCGGGTCGGGATCGACGTCGCCCGTACGCCGGGCTCGGTCGTGTTCCGCAACGACCTGATCGAGTTGATCCAATACGCGCCGACGACCGGTTCGGTACGACGCGAGCCGGTGCTGATCGTGCCGGCGTGGATCATGAAGTACTACATCCTCGATCTGTCGGCGGAGAACTCCCTGGTTGGCCATCTCGTCGACGCTGGCCACACCGTATTCATGATCTCCTGGCGCAATCCGGTGGCCGACCAGCGCGAGCTGTCGTTCGACGATTATCGACGGCTCGGCGTGATGGCCGCGCTCGACGCGGTCGCGGCGATCTGTCCGGACGCCAAAGTCCACGCCTGCGGCTATTGTTTGGGCGGCACCGCCTTGGCGGTCGCCGCCGCCGCGATGGCGCGCGACGGCGACGATCGGCTCCAGAGCCTGACCTTGCTCGCCGCTCAGGTCGACTTCGCCGACGCCGGTGAGCTGACGCTGTTCATCAACGACAGCCAGATCACCTATCTCGAGGACACGATGTGGGAGCAGGGCTATCTCGACACGCGCCAGATGGCCGGCGCGTTTCAGCTGCTGCGCTCCAACGACCTGGTATGGTCGAAGCTGATCACGCAGTACCTGCTGGGCGAGCGCCCGCCGGTCACCGACCTGGCGGCGTGGAACGCCGACACCACGCGCCTGCCGTATCGCATGCATTCGGAGTATCTGCGCCGCCTGTTTCTTGCCAACGACCTCGCCGAGGGCCGGCACCTCGTCGACGGCCGCACCGTCGCGCTGTCGGATATCCACGTGCCGCTGTTCGCGGTCGCGACCCGCCGCGACCATGTTGCGCCCTGGCGCTCGGTCTACAAGGCGCTGCTGCTGGCCGACGTGCCGGGCACCTTCGTGCTCGCCTCGGGCGGTCACAATGTCGGCATCGTCAATCCGCCGGCCGGCGCGTTGGGCAGCTATCAGATCGCCGAGCACGCGGCCGGGGCGCATCACCTCGACCCAGCGCTGTTCGAGCGCAACGCCGCGCGGGTCGACGGATCGTGGTGGACGGCGTGGACCGGCTGGCTCGACCGCCAATCCGGACCGAACGTCGCGCCGCCGGCGCTGGGTGCCGCCGATGCGGGCTATCCGGCGCTCGAGCCGGCACCAGGGCGTTACGTGCTCGAGCCGTGATGGTCTGGACCGCGCGCGACGCATTGCTTCGCGCTTGACTTGAATCAACGCGCAGAGCCACGGCTGTCGTCAAGGTCGATGCGATGGTCGGTACCGGGAGGCAGACATGAAAAGCGACGAACAGCTTCAAGCGGACGTCCTTGAGGAGCTTGCCTGGGAACCTCAGCTCGACGCGGCGCATATCGGCGTTACGGCCAAGAACGGCGTCGTCACCTTGATGGGGCATGTCGGCACCTTCCCGGAGAAGTACGCCGCCGAGCTGGCCGTGCGCCGGGTGCGCGGCGTTCGCGCGATCGCGCAGGAGATCGAGGTCCACCTCTCCGAGCATAAGAAGCGCGCCGACGACGAGATCGCCGGCCGTGCGGTCGCGATCCTGCAGTGGGACAGCAGCGTGCCCGCCGATCGCGTCCAAGTGAAGGTCGAGCGGGGTTACGTTACCCTGACCGGCGAAGTCGACTGGAATTTCCAGAAGGCCGAGATCGAGCGGGTCATCCACAAGCTCTCCGGCGTCACGGGGATCCGCAACGCCATCGCCGTCACTCCCAAAGTGGACGCGCCCGATGTCCGCTCTCGCATCCGCAGCGCGCTCGAGCGCGATGCCGCACTCGAGGCTGCATCGATCTCGGTCACCACGATCGGCAGCACGGTCGTGCTCACCGGCAAGGTCAACGGCCTGGCCGAGCGGGAAGCCGCGGAGCGCGCCGCCTGGTCGGCGCCCGGCGTGACCAAGGTCGAGGACCATATCACCGTCGGCTTCTAGGCGGTCGGGGCGCCCGCTGGATCGACACTGCGACAGTGCGGGCAACCGGTAGACGCTCTTTGATTTGCATCAAGTCGAACCCCATCCCCGTCGTGCTAGTCCAGGGTCGCCTGATGAAGGAGGTTGCAATGCCGCTCAAATCGATCCTGGTTCCAATGACGGCCGCGCCGGCCGACCGGCGGGCGCTCGACTTGGCCCTGGCGCTCGGGCGGGCGGGCGGCGCGCACATCGGCGCGCTCTATCCCAAGCGCGATCCGCGCGAGGCTGCGACCTATGTCGGCATGGGCGGCGACATCACGGGAATCGGCCAGATCATGGCGCAGATCGAGAGCGAGGCCGACGCGGCGAGCACCCGCGCGCGCACCACGGTCGAGCGTTGGCGCGCCGACGCGGGTTTGGCCGAAGCGGCGCGGCCGGGCACCGCGCCGCACCCGACCGTTGGCTGGCGCGCGCCGACCGGCGATCCCGATCAACTGGTGACCCAGGCCGCCGCAGGCGCCGATCTCGTGGTGTGTGCCGGACTGCAACCTGAGCCTGGCGCCGAGCAGACGCTGATCGAGGCGGCACTGTTCGGTGCCGCGCGCCCGGTCGTCACGGCGCCGGCGACCCTGCCACGCAACCTGCTCGCCAGCGCGGTCGTCGCCTGGAACGGCAGCCATGAGGCAAATCGCGCCCTCGCCGCGATGCTGACGCTGCTGCCGGCGTTCGGGCAGGTCCACCTGTTCTGCCAACCGGAGGGTCATCGCGCGGTGGTGGACCCCGTGGATGCCCTCGAGTTGCTCGCCTGGCATCGCGTCAAGGCGCAGGTTCTGCCGGCCGGCACGGGTGACGATGTCGGCGCTGCGTTGCTCGCGGCGGCAAGCTCCGTCGAGGCGAGCTTCCTGGCCATGGGCGCCTATACCCACGGGCGGATGCGCCAGATGATGTTTGGCGGCGTCACCCATCACGTCCTGCACCACGCGAAGCTGCCCGTGCTGCTCGTGCATTGAAAACCTGAACCGCCGGTCGGCTCCTCCGCTCGAAGAGGTCGTGCCATGACCAATCGCCAGATTTCCGAGATCGTCCGGGATCAGAAGCCCCTGACGCTTCCTGCCACTGCCACCGTCAAGCACGCCTGCACGCGCATGCGTGAGTGTCGGGTCGGCGCGGTGCTGGTTACCGACGAGACCGGTCGATTGGTTGGCATCTTCACCGGCCGCGATGCCGTCTGTCGCGTGCTCGCCGAGGCGAAGCAGCCCGCCGCGACGCGGCTCGCCGACGTGATGACCATCGTTCCCAGCACGATGCCGCCGGGCAGCACCGCAATCGAGGCGCTTCGCTTGATGCGGGACGGCGGTTTCCGCCACGTCCCCGTGGTGGCACCCGACGGCCAGATCGTCGGCGTGGTGTCGCACGGCGATTTCCGCGGGCTCGAGCAGGCCCGGCTCGACGAGGAGACCGGTCTGTTCGAACGGCTCTACTGATGAGCGCCGCGCATCGGAATTGGCGGCGGGAAGCCTAGGCCTTTTCGCAAGTGCTGCGCAGAACTGCGCGCTTCGACTCGGCATCGGTCAATTGCTGGTATGCGCCGCGATTGACGATCAAGTATTCGACTCGTTGCAACAGCGCTACCAGCTGTCCGGCCTCGCGGGCGACCTGGAAATGAAAGACGGATCGCGAGCGGAGCACCGTCACGACGGCGAAGGTATCGTCGTTCAGCCGCGCGATTTCCACGTTGTTGGGCGACTTGCGGTCGCCGGGGTTCCAGGACCGCAGGCAGCCGATCAGCGCTTCGACGGTCTGACCGGCTTCGGGCCTGCCGGCAGTCATCTGGATCACCGCGGCGCGCAGCTCGGTCTCGATGAAACGCGCGGCCTGGGCGAAGTGGGTGAATGCGATCAGGAGTGTGGCCGCGAGCGCGATCCGCAATGTCATGGTCGGTCTCCTGCTTGATTTCGCCCGGCGCCCGTCGCCGCGTCCGCCAGCGTACCGCGATTCAGCGCACCAACGTCACCACGCCGATCAGCACCAGGAAGCCGAGCGCGATCAGGCGCACGACGCGCTCGCTGGCATGTGTGAACAGCTTGGCGCCGACGTGGGTGGCGATCAGGTAGATCGGCACCAACAGCGCGGTGCTCCAGATCAGCGCCCAGGTCACCAGGCCTTGCCACACGAACAGCGGCACGGTGACGAGCTGGGTTATCGCGAAGAAGCTGATGAAACCGGCGCGGTTCTCCGCCATCGGCCGATCGCCGGCGAGGAAATAGAGGATCAGCGGCGGCCCGCCGAACCCGGTCGCGCCGGTCAGCAGCCCGCCGAGGCCGCCGACCAGCAGGTTGGCGGGCTGGGTGCGCGCGCCGCGATAGCGCCAGCCGGCCAGCAGCACGACCGAGAATCCGAGCACCAGCGCACCGATGGCGCGGCGGATCACGGTGCCGTCCAGCGTGACCAGGATCCAGGCGCCGAACGGAATCGCGAGCACGGCGGCGGCGCTCATGGGACCGACGTCGCGCCAGCGGGTCGCGCGCAGCGCCGGCAGCAGCAGCTGCGCCGAGGTCGAGACGTTGAGCAGGATGGTCATCGCCACGGCGTCGCGTGGGTCCGTCACCAGGGTAAAGCCTGGCGCCATGACGAGCGCCGCGCCGAACCCCGAAAAACCGCGCACCAGCCCGGCCGTCAGCGCGACCAGGGTCTGAATCAGGAACGTCACGGTCAGCAGGTCGGCCAGCCTCGTTCCCTCCTTGTTCCAGACTCCGCCCCATCGAGCATGCTACAGTTGGGGGGAACGGAGAACATCCATGCCGGATCTTGTGGTCTACGCGCTGCTGGCGCTGACGCTCGGCAGTGTCGCCTTGGGCGCGCTGCTGCTCGCCAAACTGAGCGGATTGGCGGTCGAGCGGGTCGCCCTGGGCGGCCGCTTCGACGCCCTCGACAAGTCCGGGGAACGGCTCGAGCGCATGCTCGATTCGCGCCTGGGCGCGCTGCGCGAGGACGCCGCGGGCAGCGCCAAGGGACTGCGCGAGGAGGTCAACGGCCACCTGCTGCGCGTCGCCGAGTCGCTCGACCGCAAGCAGGACGCCCTGCGCGAGCAGGTCCAGCAGCGGCTCGACCAGCTGCGCGTCGACAATGCGGAAAAGCTCGAGCAGATGCGCGTCGTCGTCGAGGAGAAACTCCAGGGCACGCTCGAGGCGCGGCTCGGCGAGTCGTTCCGTCTGGTGCAAGAACAGCTCGAGCGCGTCCACGCCGGCTTGGGCGAGATGCAGCAGCTCGCGACCGGCGTCGGCGACCTCAAGCGCGTGCTCAGCAACGTCAAGACGCGCGGCATCTGGGGCGAGGTCCAGCTCGGCGGCTTGCTGGAGCAGCTGCTCACCGCCGAGCAGTACGGAACCAACGTCGAGATCGTGCCCGGCACCGGCCAGCGCGTCGAATTTGCCATCCGGCTGCCCGGCCGCGACGACGACCGCCCGGTCTGGCTGCCGATCGACGCCAAGTTTCCGCAGGATGTCTACGACCAGCTGCTCGACGCCGCCGAGCGCGCCGATCCCGTGGCCGAGGCGGCCGCGAGCGCCGAGCTCGCGACCCGCGTGAAGCTGTTCGCGCGCGACATCGCGACGAAATACGTCTGCCCGCCGCACAGCACCGACTTCGCGCTCCTGTTCCTGCCGACCGAGGGGCTCTATGCCGAGGTGCTGCGCAAGCCCGGCTTGGCCGACGCGATCCAGCGCGACCATCGCGTCACCGTGGTCGGTCCGACCACGCTCGGCGCCATGCTCAACAGCCTGCAGATGGGTTTCCGCACCCTCGCCATCGAGCAGCGCTCGAGCGAAGTGTGGCAGGTGCTGGGCGCCGTCAAGACCGAGATCGCCAAGTTCGCCGACGCCTTCGACAAGGTGAAGAAGAAGCTCGCCGAGGCGACCCGCCAGATGGATCACATGGACACGCGCAAGCGTGTGCTGCTCCGCACCCTGCGCGACGTCGACGGGGTCAACGGCCCCGACGCGCCGCCGCTGCTCGGCCTCGGCGCGCCGCTGCTCGACGACGACGAGCCCACGGAGATGCAGGCGGCGGAATGAACAATCCCTCCCCCATTGCTGCGCAACGGGGGGAGGAATTGATCAGGCGCGATCGATCAGATGGATGAATGAGCCGGCGACCGTGCCGGCGACGCGACCGACGCGGGCCGAGCGCGAGCCGGTAGCATCGCTGACCTCGAACAGCGCATCACCCGGGCCTTCCTCGACGATGCGCGCGTAGTGGAATTCGTGACCGCGCCAGCGCGTGCCGGCGGCGCCGAGCGCGCCGGATGCGAGCACGG
>JACQAI010000684.1 GCA_016195115.1 Pseudomonadota bacterium | reverse complement strand
CCGCCGGCCGGCGGCAACACCGAGTTCGTCGACATGTACCGGCCGCTCGAGGCGCTGCCCGACGCGCTCGCGGCGGCGCTCGCCGGTCGCCAGGTCAAGCACGACGGCACCTACAACAGCGGCGGGTACGTGCGCGCCGGCGTGACGCCGACCGACGATCCGGTCGCGGCACCCGGCATGCTGCACCCGATCGTCTGTACCCATCCGGAGAGCGGCCGCCCGGGCCTCTATCTCGGCCGCCGGCGCAACGCCTACATCACCGGCCTGCCGCTCGCCGAGTCGGAGCGCCTGCTTGACGAGATCTGGGCGATCGTCGATCGCCCGGAGCATGTCTGGACCCACCGCTGGCGGGTCGGCGACCTGGTGCTGTGGGACAACCGCTGCACCATGCACCGCCGCGATCCGTTCGATCCGAAACAGCGCCGCATCATGCACCGCACCCAGATCAAGGGCGAAACCCGCCCGGCGGCGTGACGCGATGGCCGCCCCCAACACGATCACGATCGGCGGCGACCTGACGGTCGGGCGTCTGGGCTTCGGCGCCATGCGGGTGACCGGCAGCGGCGTCTGGGGCGATCCGCCGGACCGCGGCCAGGCGATCGCGCTGCTCCGCCGCGTCGTCGCGCTTGGCGTCACCTTGCTCGACACCGCGGACAGCTACGGCCCGGGCACCAGCGAGACCTTGATCGCCGAGGCGCTGTATCCCTATCCGAAAGGCGTCGTGATCGCGACCAAGGCCGGGCTGACGCGCCCGGGACCCAATCGCTGGGACGCCAACTGCAAGCCCGCGCATCTGCGCCAGGCCTGCGAGGCCAGCCTCAAGCGGCTCAAGCTCGAGCGCATCGACCTCTACCAGCTCCACACCGTCGACCATCGCGTGCCGCTCGCCGACTCGGTCGGCGCGCTGGTCGAGCTGCAGAAGCAGGGCAAGATCCGCCACATCGGCCTGTCCAACGTCAACACCCGCGAGCTTGCCGACGCGCGCAAGCTGGCGATCATCGTCTCGGTGCAGAACCGCTACAGCCTGGGCGACCGCGCCTACGACGGCGTGCTCGACGCCTGCGCCAAGGATGGCCTGGCGTTCCTGCCGTGGTATCCGCTCGCCGCCGGTTCGCTGGTGCGCCGCGGCGGCAAGCTCGCCGAGATCGCCCAGCGCCACAAGGCGACCCCGGCGCAGATCGCGCTCGCCTGGCTGCTGCGCCGCTCGCCCGCGATGCTGCCGATCCCCGGCACCTCGTCGATCGCGCACTTTGAAGAGAACCTTGCCGCCGGCGCGGTGCGCCTCACCGACACCGAGTTCGACCTGCTCGGCGCCTAACGCTGGCCGGTGCGGGCACGCCGAAAACTCGACGGCGCGCGCTGATAGAGTTTCCGGAACGCGTCGTTGAAGCGGCGGATGCTGCCGAACCCGGCTTCGAAGGCGATCTCGCTGAGCGGTCGGTCGGTGTCGGTGATCAGCCGCTTGGCGGCTTGCACCCGGCGCGTGCCGGCCATCTCGGCCGGCGAGGCGCCGACGTGCTGCTGGAACAGCCGCGACAAATGGCGCGGCCCGATGCCGAGCCGGTCGGCCAACGCCTGCACCGGGTGGCTGTCGAGAAAGCCGGCCTCGATCATCCGGACGGCGCGCGCGACCGTGGTCGCGGTGCCGCGCCAGGCCGGGCTGCCCGGCGCGCTCTCCGGACGGCAGCGCAGGCAGGGGCGAAAGCCCAAGCGCTCGGCCGCGGCCGCCGACGGCACGAAGAAGATGTTCTTGGACAGCGCGCGCGTGGTCCGACAGATCGAGCGGCAATAGATCCGCGTGCTGCGCACGCAGGTGAAGAACACGCCGTCAAAAGCGGGATCGTACGCCCGGCGGGCGCGATCGCAGCGCTTGCGATCTCGCCACATCTTGTCGTGGGGAAATCCCGTCATGGCGAGGCGATAGCGCGGCGGCGGGTCGGAGTCCAGGCGGAGGGTGCCTCGGCCTCGAGCGAGGTGTCCGAAACTGGCCAGCACCGCTGCGCCTTCCATGCCAACAATGCGCGATGACAACTCTCGACGCGCCGCGGCTCGCGCGCGGCGCCGCGCGCGGTATTGGGGCAGTGGCGATCTGGGCGGCTTGGATGGTGGTGGCGCGGCTCGGCGTCACGACCAGCCTGACCGCGCTCGACGTCACCGCGATAAGGTTTGGTGTTGCGGGCCTGATTTTGCTGCCGGTGCTGTGGCGGCGTGGTTTCGCGCGCGATCGGCTGGGCTGGCTCGGGCTGGTCGCGCTGGCGCTCGGCGGCGGCGCCCCGACCGTGCTGCTCGCCAGCTACGGGGTGTGGTTCGCGCCGGCCGCCGACGGCGGCGCGCTGTTCCCCGGCGTGATGCCGCTGTTCGGCAGCCTGCTCGCCGTGCTGGTCCTCAAAGAGACGTTCGCGACGACGCGCCGAATCGGCTTCGCCCTGATCTTGGCGGGAGCGGTCGGTCTAATCGGCGTGGCCGGCCTGACCGCCGGCGGCTGGCGCACGGTCGGACAGCTCATGTTCCTCGGCGCCGCCATCCTGTGGGCGAGCTACACCGTGGCGATGCGGCGCGCCCAGCTCGACGGCCTGCACGCTGCGGCGATCGGCGCGGTGATCTCGCTGGTCGTCTACCTGCCGATCTATGTCGGGCTGACCGGCACCGCGCTGCTGGCGGCGCCGTGGCCCGACATCGCGCTGCAGGCGATCGTCCAGGGCGTGCTGACCGTCGTGGTGTCGCAATATCTCTACGGCCAGGCGGTCACCATCCTGGGCGCCTCGCGCGCCGCATCCTTTGCAGCGCTGGCGCCGGCGATGGCGGCCATGATGGCGATCCCACTGCTAGGCGAGTGGCCGGCGGCCGCGGATTGGCTCGTGATCGCCGTCATCTCGGCGGGCGTCTATCTCGCCGGCGGTGGCCCGCTGCCGGGCCGAGCTACGCCGGCGGCCGCGCCAGCCAGCTCTGGATCAGCAGCATCTCGGCCTCGTGGGTAATACGGAT
>JACQAI010000683.1 GCA_016195115.1 Pseudomonadota bacterium | reverse complement strand
GGCGCGGGTCGCTCGTCGCCGACGTAGCGCCAACCGGCGCCCAGGCAGCGCGCACAGGGCGCCTCGCCGGCAACGCCGGAAGCGCGGCAGTCGGCGCACATGATCCAATCGCCGGGCGACACCGCGCTCCGGAGGCGGCCTTCGCAGCGCTCCGGCTCCTCCTGATCGGGAATCTCCCAGGTCCTGGCGCAGCGCCGGTTGATATGCTCGGTGTAGACCGAGACGGTGCCGCATTCGGTGCAGCGCGCCTTCGGCCGCGGCAGCCGCGCGCTGATGCTGCGCGCCTGCTTGACCCGCGGCCGCAGCCGCCGGCGTAGGGGCCTGGCCTCGGCGCTCACGGCGTCGGCACGTCGGCGCCAAGCAGGCCTTGGCTCTTGATGTCGCGCCACAGCGCCGCCGGCACCGGCGCGGCGAGCGCCGCGACGTTGCGCCGGACCTCGTCGGGCACGACGGCGCCGAGCACCAGGGTGCTGATCGCCGGATGGCCGAGCGGGAAGTGCAGCGCGGCGCGGGCCAGCGGGACATCGTGGGCGCGGCACACCGCGTCCAGACGGCGCACGCGCTCGAGCACCTCGGGCGGTGGGGCGACATAGTTGTAGTGCGCCTCGGGCACCGCGCCGAGCGCCAGGATGCCGGAGTTGAACACGCCGCCCAGCATGATGCCGATGCGCTTCTCGAGCGCCAGCGGCAGGAACTCGTCGAGCGCCGGCTGCTCGAGCAACGAATAGCGGCCGGCCAGCAGCATGACGTCGAAATCGCCGGCGCGGGCGAAGCGCGCGCACATGTCGGCCTCGTTGAGCCCGACGCCGATCGCGCGCACGACACCGTCGGCGCGCAAGCGGTCGAGCGCGCGATAGGCGCCGTCCATCGCCTCCGTGAAGCGCGTCTCGAGCAGGTCGCCCTGGTTGCGCTTGTCGAGGTCGTGGAGCAGCAGGATGTCGACGCGGTCGACCCCGAGGCGCAGCAGCGACTGCTCGAACGCCCGCAACGCGCCGTCGTAGGAGTAGTCGAACACCGGGCGGTGGGCGAAGCCGCCGGCGAAGCGCGAGCCGGGGAGACGCTGCTGGCGCGGATCGAACCAGCGCCCGACCTTGGTCGACAACACGTAGCTGTCGCGCGGCACGCGGCGCAGCGCCGTGCCGAAGCGATGCTCCGACAGGCCGTGGCCGTACCACGGCGAGGTGTCGAACAAGGTGATGCCGGCGTCGTGCGCCGCCCCGACGCTGGCGATCGCCGCCGCATCGTCGAGCGGCCCATAGAGATCGCCCAGCGGCGCGCCGCCGAAGCCGATCACCGAGACCGCGATGCCGCTGCGGCCGAGCACGCGGGGTGGCAGGGATGCCGTCATGGGGAAGCCTTTCGAATCGCCGCGTCGGCCTCATATTAGCGCCCATGGGACGAATTCATCATCTCGTAAGGCTCGGGTAACCCCGGCGCCGTATCCTGGCGAGACCATGTCCGCCCCGCCCGCCTACCTCGACGACTATCGAAGCCGCGGCTATGCCGTGGTGCGCGGCGTGTTCGACACGTCCGAGGTCCACGCGCTCGCCCAGGCGTTCGATCGGCTCTACGCCGAGGGCTTGGCGCGCGGCCGCAGCTGGCGCCACGGCAACATGCTGATCCGCCTCGGCGCCGACGCGGCGCTCGGTACGATCGTTCGGCTGGTGCAGTGGCCGTCCTACGCCGAACCGGTGCTCGACGCGTTCCGCCGCGATCGCCGCATGCACGACATCGTGGCGCCGCTGATCGGCCACGACATCAAGCAGATCATCAACCAGATGCATTGGAAGCCGCCGGGCGCCGATTCCGCCGAGTTCGGCTATCACCAGGACATCCGCTTCCGGCGGCCGCGCACGGCCTATCGCGCACCGCACAGCGCCTACGTCCAAACCGGCATCGCGGTCGACCCGCACCGCCTCGACAACGGCGCGATGACATTCTCACCCGGCAGCCATCGCCGCGGCGAACTCGCGCTCGGCCACGGCGGCGCCATCCTCGACCAGGCGATGGAAGCCGCGGACCTGGCGCGCGTCGGGCTCGATCCCGCCGACGTCGAGCCGCTGCTGCTGGCGCCGGGCGACGTCGCGCTGTGGAACCTGTTCACGGTCCACGGCTCGGGGCCCAACCGCTCGACCGCGGATCGGCGGCTCTACATCAACGGCTACGTCGCGGCGCAGCACTGCGACCGCGGCGAGTGGACCTTCCGCAACGGCGTCCCCTGCCCGCTCGGCACGCCGGCGCTGGTCCACTACGAGGACCTGCACCGCCGCCCCGACCCGCATTACCTCGACGAGTAGCGCCTCACACGCGGTAGCGCGGCGGCAGCAGGCGCAGCGCGTTGTCGCGTTCGATGGCGTGGAGCTCCTGGGCGTTGAACACGCCGGCGTCGCGCAGGCCTTTGACGTGCTCCTCGGTCGAGCGGAACGGGAAGTCGGTGCCGAACACGATCTGCGACAGCGGCACCAGCTTCTTCAAGGCCAGCAGCGGCGGCGCCTGGAAGGCCTGCGCGATGTCGTAATAGAACTTGCGCAGCTCGTGCATCACGCCGTTGGGCAGGTGCTTGGCGGCATTCGGATTCTTGGCCTGGAACAGGAAGCGCTCGGCGAGGAACGGCATGGTGCCGCCGGCGTGCGAGAAGATCCAGCGGATGTCGGGGAAGCGCGTCGCCGCGCCGCTGAACAGCAGCTTGGCGATCGCCCGGCTGGTGTCGGTGCCGTACTCGACCACCGCCGGCGGCACGTCGGCGACCAGGTTGCGGCAGCAGTTCGCCACCGTCGGGTGGGTGTAGACCACGGCCTTGCGGCGGTTGAGCTCGGCCATCACGGGATCGAACGCCGGGTCGCCCAGCCACTTGTCGCCGTAGCTGGTCAATAGCCCGATGCCGTCGGCCTTGAGCACGCCGAGCACGTACTCGATCTCGCGCAGGCTGCCCTCGATGTCGGGCAGCGGCAGCGCCGGGAACGTGCCGAAGCGTCCGGGGTAGTCGGTCACCAGCCGCATGGCGTACTCGTTGCACTCGCGCGTCAGCTTGCGGCTGGCCTCGACGTCGCCGATCCAGACGCCGGGGATCGTCACCGACAGGATCGAGGTGGCGGTGCCGCCGCGATCCATGTCGTCGATCGACTTGGCGGGCGACCACTCCTTGGCAATCACCGGTGCCAGCTGGTTGCCGGCCGCGAAGTGCGCGACCCACGTCGGCGCCGCCAGGTGGTGGTGGACGTCGATGCGATACGGTTTGGCCGGCGGCTTGGCGGCGCGCGGCGCGCCCTGCCCGGCGGCCTCGCCGAGCGGCAGCACGGCCGCCGCCGCCAGCGCCGAGAGCCCGGTCAGGACGCCGCGCCGCGACGGCGACGCGCCATGCCCGACGCCATCCCACTGCGGGTGTCGATGATCGCCCATCCCCTCCTCCCATGCCGGCGCCCGTGAGTCGGGCGACATCGTTGGGCAGCACCATAACGGCGCGCAGCGGCCACCGACAAGGGACAGGGTCCCGAACGATCTTGACTCGCCCCGCGCCGCCGCCGTTGCTTGGATCGACGGTCGAGGAGGCGCGCACCATGGCCAAGGGATTGCTGCTCGCGATGATGGAGCCGCCGGGCGTGCACGACGCGGAATTCAACGACTGGTACGACAACGAGCATCTGCCCGAGCGGCTGGCGGTCGACGGCTTCCTCAACGCGCGCCGGTTCGTGTGCTTCGAGGGCTGGCCGCGCTATCTGGCGCTCTACGACCTCGCCACGGTCGACGTGCTGCATTCGCCGGGCTATTTCGCGATCGCGCGCGACCGCTACTCGGCCTGGACCCACCGCACCCAGGCGTTCGTCCAGGGCCTGCTGCGCGCCGAGGGCGTCCAGCTCTATCCCGGCGACACGCTGATCGGCGCCGCCGGGCTGTCGGCACGGCTGGTGCTGTGGCGCTTCCGCGACGTGCCCGAGGCGGCGGTGGCGCACATCGTGCCGGGGCTGCGCGCGATCTATGAGGGCCGTCCCGAGACCGCGCAGCTGCGCGTCTACAAGCTCGCGCACGACGACGCGGTCGGCTATCTCGGCCTGGTCGAGCTCCGGATGCCGCGCGGCTTCGAGGGCCTCGATCTGTCACCGCTGCGCGACGCCGCGCGCTGCATCGAGGCGGTCAACGTCTACGTGCCCTATCGGCGGCGCGGCAAGGTCCCCGGCCTCAAGACCTAGCCTTGCGCGCGCGGCGCGCGCGGCGGGCCGGGCGCTGCTGCTGGACCACGGCGTCGCGGTAGCCTTCCCAGGTCCGCCGCTCGGCCTTGTTTCCCCTGACATGGGCGAGCGCCTGCTTGTAGATGCGCAGCAGCGCCTCCGGGCTCTCGATCACCCGCGCGATGCTGTACTGGCCGCCGCGTGCCGAGATCCACGTGAAACGCTTCATGCGCTTGCACACCGTCGCGGGGTCGCGGCTCTTGCGCGAACGCCCCTTGGCGCGCTCCATCTCGATCGCGAGCCAGACCTCGAACAGCTCCTGGTCGGTGCGCCGGCGCGGCGGACCGATCTTGTAGCGCTTGACCTCGGCGCGGATCGCGTCGATGCCGAGTCGCGCCACCAGCTGCTCGATCACCGGGCCGACACCGTGGGTCTCGACCAGCCGGTCGATGTCTGTCGTCAGATCGCTCAGAGGCATCGCAGAAGCGCCGCCGTCAGCCCAGGGAGGTGTCGAAGTTCTTCACTTCGTCGAGATATTTCCCGATCTTGTCGAAGTCCGGGAAGATGCGCTCCTGGAAGAACACCGCGAACTGCTCGGGCGAGTTGTCGGCGGCCTTGCGCTTCCTGCGATAGAAGCGCTGGTTCCAAGCGTTGATCTTGACCTGCCAGATGCACAGGATCGCGCCGATGGTCGGATACTGCCGCTCGATCTTCTCGCGCAACGCCTTGAAGCGCTCGGGCGTGATGTCGATCCAGATCTGACCGATGTTGTCGTAGCTCTTGAAGTACTCCTCGAGCGCCTTGATCGTGCGCGCCCCGAAATTGAGCATGCTGTGGGTGTTCTGGCGCAGATTCAGATGACGCATGCAGAGGATGTTGTTCTCCCACAGCCCTTTCATGTCGAGCAGGAAGTTCTGCATGGTCGGCCGGTTCTCGTCGAAGCACTTTTTATAGAACGCGATCGCCAGCAGCATCTCGCCGACGCCGGCGATGTAGTTCACCAGCTCGTCGGGCTTGATGTTGAACTTCTTGGCCAATCCCATGACGTTGCGCTGGACGATGTCGCGGCTCGAGCCTTCGAGCATCTTGCGCATGGTGTCGCGGTCGCCAGCCTCGGCGCCGGTGTCCTCGAAGATCAGCTTGAAGAGCGCCCGAGTGTATTCGCGCGTGTACTCCTCGAGCACGCGCTTTTCCTCGTCCGGCAACGCCAGCTTGGCGAAGCGCTCGGGCGTCAGGCGCTCGCCGAGCGCGGCGCGCAAGGTGTAGACGTCGTAGCTGCGCAGGCGCAGCAGCACGCCCAGGCGGCCCTCGTCGGCGGCATCGAGGTTGAGCTCGGTCGCGGCCTGCTTGGCGTTGCGGCCGCCGATACCGACCTCGGCGGCGTTGAAGAAGTCGATCACCGGGTTGAGGTCGCTCGCCAGGACGATCTTGGACTTGCGCAGATTGACGCTCTCGAAGAGATCCCAGCTGTCGAGCTTGAGCTCGAAGAAGCGGTAATAGGGATCAATTTCAGTCAGCTGCTCTTCGCTCATTGCCCCACGCATCCCTGATCGCGCGGACCACGCTCTCGCGCGGTCGGTCTGCCCGCGCCCGGTCCGGCGCGGCTGATAGAAGCATAGAACCGGCGAATTATCTGCAACTACCGTGCGGTTGCCGGGGGTGGAAAAAATCCCACAACCTCCGGTCACTCTGTTCATAGTTTGTTCGTTCCCGGCTTGCAGCCGATCCCCGCGCGCCGTAGCCGGCCGGCCCCCGCGTCCCGTATAAACCGGCCGCAATGACCGCATCCTCAACGCCTGCGGCGGCCGCCTCGGACATCGAGCGCGCCGCACCCCTGCGCGATGTCTGGTACTACGCCGCGCCCGGGCGGTGCCTGGCGCGCGGCCGGACCCTGGCCAAGACCATCTTGGGCGAGCCGCTGCTGCTCGGCCGCGACCGCGCCGGCGCGGTGTTCGCGTTGCGCGACATCTGCGCCCATCGCGGCATGCCGCTGTCGCGCGGCCGCTTCGACGGCACCGAGATCGAGTGCTGCTACCACGGCTGGCGTTTCGACACCGCCGGCCGCTACACCGCGATCCCGTCATTGGTCGACGGCCAGACGTTCGAGCCCGGCCGCATCCGGGTCGCCCGCTATCCGGCGCGCGAGGTCCAGGGCAACGTCTGGGTGTTCTTCGGCAGCGATCCGGCCGGCGCGCCGGAGATCCCGGTGCTGCCCGACCTCGGCGAGCGCGCGCCCGCGATCATCGAGACGACCCGGCTCGACGCCAACATCGATCACGCGGTGGTTGGCCTGATGGATCCGGCCCACGGCCCGTTCGTCCACACCGCTTGGTGGTGGCGCTCGCGCGGCTCGGTGCACGAGAAGGCCAAGGCCTTCGAGCCGTCGCCGTTCGGCTTCACGATGATGCGCCACGCGCCGTCGCGCAACTCGAACGCCTACAAGATCCTCGGCGGCCAGCCCGAGACCGAGATCAGCTTCCGCCTGCCGAGCGTGCGCGTCGAGCACATCCGCATCGGCCGTCACGTCGTCGTCAACCTGACCGCGCTGACCCCGCTCGACGACCGTGCCACCGAGATCACCACGGCGCTCTACTGGACGGTGCCATGGCTGACCGCGCTCAAGCCGCTGGTGCGGCCGTTCGTGCGTGCGTTCCTGCGCCAGGATCGCGACATCATGACGATGCAGCAGGTCGGGCTCGCGCACCACCCGAGCCTGCTGCTGATCGACGACGCCGACACCCAGGCGAAGTGGTATCACCGACTCAAGGCCGAGTACGCCCGTGCCCGCGCCGAAGCGCGGCCGTTCGTCAATCCCGTGAAAGCCCGGATGCTGCGCTGGCGCAGCTGATTCGTTTCAACGTCCAACGCCGGTCGCAGCCCAGCGCCCTTTTGGGGGATGTGGGGATGGAGGGGGATGGAGGGGTGGATGCGGGAACACCGCGTCATCGAAAAGGCCCCCCCGCAAGACGCGATCGTTCAAAGAGCAGGAATGCCGCGCGTACGCGCGGCGATCATTCACCGATCACCGGAGCGAACCACCCTTTACGGCCGCGCAAGCGCCACCCCTCCATCCCCCTGCCATCCCCCTATCCCCTCAAAGGGGAGG
>JACQAI010000682.1 GCA_016195115.1 Pseudomonadota bacterium | reverse complement strand
GGTGATCGAGCCTGACGCCGGTTGGCACAGAAAGACGACGGCGTGCGCGACCTCGGCCGGCGTGATCAAGCGGCCCTGCGGGTTGGCGCGTGCGAGCTCGGCGCGCGCGTCGTCGGTCGATCGCCCGGTCTTGGCGCTGATGGTGTGCGCCGCCTCTGCGATCAGGTCGGTGTCGGTGAAGCCCGGGCACACCGCATTGACCGTGACGCCCTGGCGCGCGGTCTCGAGCGCGAGCGCGCGCGTCAGCCCGATCAACCCGTGCTTTGCAGCGGTGTAGCCGGCGACGTAGCGATAGCCGACCAATCCGGCCGTCGAGGCGACATTGACGATGCGCCCGAAGCCGCCGGCGATCATCGCCGGCAGCACCTGCTGGCAGGCGAGGAAGCCCGCCGTCAGGTCGAGCGCCAGCACGGCGTTCCATTCCGTCAGGGCGTGCTTGAGGAACGGCGCGCTCGGCGCGATGCCGGCGTTGTTGACCAGGATGTCGGCGGGGCCGAGCGCGTCGGCGGCACCGCGAAACGCCGCGATCAATTGATCCGCGACGCCGAGGTCGGCGGCCTCGGTGTGGATGCGCCCGCGCGCGCCGTCGGCGATCAGCTGGTCGCGCCGCCGCGCCAAGGCCGCGCCGTCGCGGCCCATCACGGTGACGTCAGCGCCGTGCGCCGCCAGCGCCGCGGCAATCGCGGCGCCGATGCCGCGCGAGCCGCCGGTGACGATGGCGTGGCGACCGGTCAGGCCGGCCGGCGCCGGCTCGGGCATCGGCACGGGCTCCTCACTTGATTGAAGCTTAAAATATCGCGACGATGACGCGCGAACAAGTCGGGAGGTCCGCGATGCAGATCCTGCAGCCGTCCGGATGGGCCAAGCCGCGCGGCTATTCTAACGGCATCGCCGCCAAGGGCACCCAGGTGTTCGTCGCCGGCCAGGTCGGCTGGACCGCCGATTGCCAGTGGCAGACCGACGACTTCGCCCAGCAGTTCGCCCAGGCGCTGCGCAACGTCGTCGCGGTGTGCGCCGAGGCGGGCGCCAAGCCCGAGCACATCGTGCGACTGACCTGGTTCATCACGTCCAAGCGCGAATATCTCGCTGCGATCAAGGAGATCGGCGCCGCCTATCGCGAGATCATGGGCCGTAACTACCCGACCATGACGGTGGTCGAGATCAACGCCCTGGTCGAGGACCGCGCCAAGATCGAGATCGAAGCGACCGCGGTGATTCCGGAGTGAGGCACCTGCGCACAGCCGTAGCGGCGCTGCTTCTCCTTGTCGCCGGCACGGCGGCAGCGGAGCCGACGCGCCTGCGCAGCGCGACCCAGCTCGGGCTCACGAACCTGCCGCCGATGATCATGGAGCACGAGCGGCTGGTCGAGAAGCACGCGCGCGCCAACGGCCTGGGCGAGATCGAGGTCACCTGGGCGCGGCTCGGCGCCGGCGAGGCGTTCAACGACGCGCTGCTGTCGGGCACGATCGACTTCGCCACGGTCAGCGTGCCGACTTTCCTGGTGTCGTGGGACAAGACGCGCGGCAACTACAACATCAAGGGCCTCGGCGCCTTCAACGCGCTGCCCCTCTATCTGCTGGTGCGCGATCCCAAGATCCAGTCGATCAAGGACTTCACCGATAAGGATCGCATCGCGCTACCGGGCGTGCAGTCGTCAAGCCACGCCATCATCCTCGAGATGGAGGCCGAGCGGGTGTGGGGCGAGGGGCAGGCGCGCCGCCTCGACGCCCTGACGGTGTCGCGCGCCCATCCGGACGCCGTCGCGGCGTTCCTGTCGGGCTCCGAGATCACCGCGCACTTCTCGGCGCCGCCGTTCCAGCAGCGCGAGCTCGAGACCCCGGGCGTGCGCAAGATCCTGAGCTCGCGCGACGTCTATGGCGGGCCGGGCACGATCGGCATGGTGACGGCGCTCGGCCGCTTCTGCGACGCCAATCCGAAGAGCTGCCGGTCGTTCCTTGACGCCCTGACCGACGCGGTGGCATTGATCGCCGCCGACAAACGGCGCGCCGCCGAGATCTATCTCGCGGTGTCCAAGGTCAAGGACACGGTCGAGCAGGTCCAGGCCCTGCTCGAGGCGCCGGATGCTGTGTTCGACGTCACCCCGCGCGGCACCATCAAGGTCGCCGAGTTCATGCACCGCATCGGCACGATCAAGCATCGTCCGGAGTCATGGCGAGACCTCTTCTTCCCGTTCATCCACGATCGGTCCGGCAGCTAGGCGCGGCGCCGGCGGTTAACGCGATCTTAATCGTCATTGGCAAGCTTCGCGGCTTGGAAGGATCCAGCATGCGCGCGGAACCCCCGGGCCTTCTGGCCGAGCAACTTCACCTCGAGATCATCCGCCGGCTGCAGCTCACCCTGTTGCCGGATCAGCGCGAGCGCGTCGCGCGCCAGGTCGCCGGCGCGATCAACACGATGCTGGAAGCCGCCGGGATCGCGCCCTTCGACAAGGGCAACGCCGGCGTTGTCGGCCAGCTGTTCGAGGACGGTTATGTCGAGCTCGGCCAGCTGCTGGCCGGCGCGCAGGTCGACGATGTCCTCGGCTTTCTCGCCGAGCGCCGGGTTGCCGGAGACTATGTTCCGGCGCACGCCAGCGCCGGGCTGCTCGACAAGACGGCGGCCGAGGCCGCCGAGCTGCCGCACGTCTCCTATCCGATCGAGGACATCCTGCGCGCGCCGCACCTGCTCGAGCTGGCCAACAGCACCTTCATGCTCGGCCTCGCCCAAGCCTATCTCGGCTGCGTGCCGACGCTTTACTCCGTCAATCTGATGATCGCGCGCCCGACGCGCGATCTCGCGCCCAACCTGCAGACCTTCCATCGCGATTACGACGACTTCCGTTTCGTCACCTTGTTCGTCTATCTATCCGACATCGAGCGCGACGAGCACGGCCCGCATGTCTACGTGCGGGGCAGCCAGCGCCCCGACGAGGTCGGGCGGCGCGCCGACGCGCTCAGCAATGCCGCCGGACCCGCCACCCTCAACACCCTCTACGGCATCCTCAACCCGGACATCTTCTTCGACCAGCACGCGCCGATCGATGCCGCCACGACCCGCTATCTTTCCGATCGCCAGGTACGCATCAAGGGACCGCCCGGAACGGCGTTCCTGGTCGACACGTTCGGCCTGCACAAGGGCATCCCGCCGGCCGCCGGCGACCGGATCGTGTTCTGGGCGCGCTACGGGCTGTACGCCAATCTCGCGTGCGCCACCGTCAACTTGGCGCCCCTGCCGTGGAGCCTGATCGGCCAACGATTGCCCGACGACGCGCGCTCGCGCTACGTCAACCGGCTGCTTTTGGCGTGATGCCCGGACGGCGGCGGGCTGCCCGCCGCCCGCGTGTCACGTGCGTTCTCCTAGGACCAGCAAATGGCCAATCTGTACATCCTCTCGGCATCGTATCGGCATCTCGTCGGTGTCGAAGGGCTGTTGAATGCGCTTTTGAGCGGTCAATCGGATCTGGCGCGGCGCGGCGCCGTCCTGCTGTACCCGGCTGGCGTGAGGGTCGACGCCGCCTTGTGCGCCGAGAACATTGCCTACGATGACGAAATCGGCCTCGAGAAGAATCCGACGGTGTGGCGACCGCTGTGCGAGCGGCAATTCACGGGAATCTTCATCTTCGGCACGGACGTGCTCGCCGACTTCGAGGAGATCATTCTGGCCTGCTACCTGAACGGCCTGAAGAAGGTGTTCGTCGACGGTCGCGGCATGCACGATCTGGCGCGGTGGCAAGACCAGGTGAAACCCAACCTGTCGGCGCGATCCGTTCAGGTGCGGCGGCTGGATGCGGACGCGCAGCGCGACTATTTCCGGACCGTGCATCGTTGGCTCGGATCCGAGCTCATCAAGGCGGATTTCAATCCGCCGGTCCGCATGGCCGAGCGTAGCCCGGATCTCTGGCTCTATTCGAAGTTCCGCCTGGCGACCGACCTCGCGCAGCAAACCGTCGAGCTGCAGCGCGAGGAGCATGGGTCGTCGTTCTCGATCCTCAGATGCCTCGACGGATCACTGGTCCACTCGAGCGATTTCTATCGCGCGATCGCCAACTTTATCGGGGCGATCAAAGGGATGGAAACCGTATTGGACGTCGGTTGCGGCAGCGGGTTTCTGGCCTGTCATCTGGCGGCCTCGGGCCGCTACAGGGATGTCCATGGCATAGACGCCTCGCCCGAACGCGTCAGCGGCGCGCGCCTCTACGCCGAGCTCAACCAATCCAGCGCACGGTTCGACGCGATGAGCATGTCGAGCATCCCGTTGCCGAGCGGCTCGGTCGATATGACGGTCACGTCGTTCGCCCTCGAGCAGACCGGCGATCACCTCGAGCGCTGCTTCGCCGAGATCCGCAGAGTGACGCGAAAACTGATCGTCCTGGTCGAGCCGTCCAACGAGTTCTTCGCGACGTTGCCCAGCATGTGGCACGTGCCGTCATGCGGCTGGGCCAATCAATATCAGTCGATGCTCATGAGATCGAACCTGGCGTTTGCGACGCGACCCAATCTGCTCTCGCACTATTTCAATCCAGGCACGGTCTTCGTGATCGACGTGGAGAGCCGGGAGCATCCACGCTTCCGGTATCCCGAGCTGTTCGGCGTCGGGTTGCAT
>JACQAI010000681.1 GCA_016195115.1 Pseudomonadota bacterium | reverse complement strand
CGGGCCGGCGGCGGCCCAATGCTCGGCAGTATTACCCTGCATTGCGGGGGGACTCATGCCATTTGATGCTTTCCCTGCGACTGCGTCGCAGGCCGGCCAAGTCTTGCGCGCGGGAGTTACATAGCGGCCAAGACATGCGTCGGAAATTGCAATCCGGGACGGCATGGCCGCCGCCCCGGCTTGGTCGATTCGGCGCGCGGGAGGTTCCGGACCGCCCGATCAGCGCAGCGCCTTGGCGTAGGTCTCGGGCTTGAAGCCGATGATCAGGTCGCCGCCGACCTCGAGCACCGGGCGCTTGATCAGCGACGGCTGGTCGCGCATCAGCGCCAGCGCCTTGGACGCGGTCAGCCCCGCCTTGGCGGCGTCCGGCAGCTTGCGGAACGTCGTACCGGCGCGGTTGAGCAAGCTTTCCCAGCCGACCACGCGCGCCCAGCCCTGCAGCACCTCGCGCGCGATGCCGGCCGTCTTGTAGTCGTGGAACGCGTAGGCGACGCCGTGGTCGTCGAGCCAGGCGCGCGCCTTCTTCATGGTGTCGCAGTTCTTGATGCCGTAGATCGTCACCGGCTTCGCCACGCGTCGCCCCGCCGCCGCCCGCGCCTCTCTCTAGCACGGAAGCCCCCCGATGAGCGCGCCCCCGCCCCGCCCCAACCGACCGCGCCGCTACGAGATCCGCGAGCACCGGATCCCAACGCGCGACACAAGGCCCTACATCCTGGCGCTCGGCCCGGACGGCAACGTGTGGTTCTGCGAAAGCGGCGCCGACAAGATCGGCCGGCTGTCGCCGCGCGACGGCGCCATCGCGGAGTTCGCGCTGCCGACCGCCGGCGCCATGCCGATCGGGATCGTCGCCGGCGCCGACGGCAACCTGTGGTTCACCGAAAACACGGCGCACCGCATCGGCCGCATCACCCCGGCCGGCGCGATCACCGAGTTCGCGCTGCCGACCGCCGGCGCCGGCCCCAACGGCATCGCGCGCGGACCCGACGGCAACGTCTGGTTCGCCGAGAGCGCGGTCGACCAGGTCGGCCGGATCGCACCCGACGGCACGATCACGGAGTTCGCGGCCGGCATCACGCGCGGCGCCCAGCCGCTGGCGCCGACCGCCGACGACCGGTTCGTGTGGATCAGCGAGGCCGCCGGCAGCGCGATCGCGCGCGTCGCGATGGACGGCAGCATCGTCGAGTTCGCGACGCCGACGCCGCGCAGCGGCCCGCGCGCCATCGTGCCGGGCCCGGACGGCGCCTGCTGGTTCGTCCAGACCCTGAGCAATTCGATGGGGCGCATTGGTCCCGACGGCACCATCGTCGAGTTCCCGTTCCCGCGCGCCGGCGCCAGCCTGCGCGGCATCGACCGGACACCAGCCGGCGACTTCCTGATCACCGAGAACGCCGCCAATTTCATTGCCCTCATGGATGCGACTGGCACGCTGCTCGCGGAGTACGCGATCCCGACGCCGAACGCGGGCGCGCGCGCCATCCTGGTGCTGCCCGACGGCCGCGCGTTCTTCTCCGAGCACGACGCCGGGCAGATCGGCGAAGCGGTACCGGTCGACTGACGAGTGGGGTCGCCCGCCGCGGCGCCATCACCGTCCCTGCAAATTCAGGGCGCATTCAGGACGCCGCGGCCGCCGCCGCGGTGGATCCTGCCGATGCAGGATGATGTGCAGGGCCTCGCTCAATCCTTCCGCGCGGGCCCGGCTCCTGCAAATGCAGGGGAAATGCAGGGCCCCAATCCCTCCCCCGTGCGCGCAGCGCATGGCGGAGGTCGGCGAGCCGCGCAACGGGTCGCCGGGTGGGGGCGCTCGCCGCGTAAAGGTGGCGTTGCTCGACACGGGACATCGATCGTCTCCGAGAAAATCCCGTCTGGTATATAGTCGTTTCGGAATTCCGATTCAATACCATATTGTATTGAGAGATCGGCGGAGAGATCCGCAGCGTTCGCAGCAGCCCCCTCCCTACCCTCCCCCACGCTCCGCGCGGGGGAGGGGCAAGATGTGCGCGAAGCGGCGTCACGCCGCCGCCGGCACCGTCTGGTCCTTGGCTTTCGGGAACGGCCGGAAGGTCATGGCGATCAGGAAGGCGCCGAGGCCGACCGCCCAGGATCCGACGTAGAGCCAGGTATAGCTGCCGAGCCCATCGTAGATCAGCCCGCCGACCAGCGGCCCGGTCGCCATGCCGAGACCGCCGGCCATCGAAATGCCGCCGATGATGGTCCCCATCATGCGCAGCGGAAAATTCTCCCGCGCGATCGCGGCGTAGAGCGGCATGGTGCCGGCGTAGATGAAGCCGAACACCGCGGCGACCGCGTAGAACGCGCCCAACTCGCGCACGAACGAGAAGGCCAGCGCGCCGAACGCCTGCACCAGCAGCCCCAGGACCAGGATGCGCTTGGCGCCGTAGCGGTCGCCCAGGAGGCCGAACGCCAGGCGACCGCCCATGCCGGCCAGCCCCTCCATGCTGTAGATCGACACCGCGGCGATCAGCGGAATGCCGCAGCTCACGGCATAGCTCACGGTATGGAAGATCGGGCCGGCGTGCGTCGCGCAGCAGAACACGTTGGTCAGCACCAGGATGATGAACTGGGGCGAGCGCAGGGCCTCGCCCACCGACATGTCGGATTGACCGCCTCGCCCGGGGCTGGCCGCGGCGTTTGCGCGCTCGAGCGCCGGCGGGCGGCGCACCAGGAACGCCACCGGGATCATGACGGCGGCGGCGAGCGCGGCGATCAGGAGCATCGCCGTGCGCCAGTCGTAGATCGAGACGAGCTGCGCCGCCAGCGGCGACATGGTCATCGGCGCCATCCCCATGCCGGCCGACACCAGCGACACCGCCAGGCTGCGATGGGTGTCGAACCAGCCGGTCACGCTCGCCATCATGGGCGCGAAGATCGCCCCGATGCCGCCGCCGACGCCCAGGCCGAAGAGGAGCTGAAACGCGGTCAGCGAGGTCATCCGGCTGGCCAGCGCCAGACTGGCCGTCAGGATAACGGACCCCGTCAGCACGACGACGCGCGGACCGAAGCGGTCCGACAGGCTGCCCCACGCCATCGCGGTGAGCGCCATCGCGAGAAAACCGATGGTCATCGCGGTGGAGACGCCGGCGACCGACCAGCCGGTGTCGTGCGCGATCGGCTGGAGGAAAACCGGCAGCGAGAACATCGAGCCGATCGCGACGCAGCTCAGCACGCCGCCCGCCGCCACGATCACCCAGCGATAGTGTGAGTTCGTCATGATGCGTCTCCGGTTGGTACGCGTTCGCCTCAGCCTTTGATCATCCCCGCTTCCCGTCATCCCGGCGAAAGCCGGGATCCAGGGGCGCGTGACGGATGTCGGAGCTCGTTATCCTGGATCCCGGCGTTCGCCGGGATGACGGTTCGTTTTTGGCATCGTGCTCTAACGCGGCGGCAGCTGCCGGTCGTAGTCCTGCTGCAGACGGCTCCAGCCGTCCCAGAACGGCGCCGGCGTCTGGCCGGTCGCGCGGGCGACCAGGACGTCGAGGTGCGCGTGCCAGCCGGCCGAGACCTTGAGCATGGTCGAGCGGTCGGGCAGGCGCCGGTGGATCACGGTCAGCAGCACCGCATCGCCCCTCGGCTCGAGCTCGAAGGTCACGTCGCCGGCGTTGCCGAAGGTGAAGGCGAGGCGGCGCGGCGGGTCGACGTCGATGATCTTGCTTTGGATCCGGTGCTCGGCGCCGAAGCCGGCCGGCCGCTGGCCGGGCGGATCGGTCAGCTCGTCGTTGCGCCACACCAGCTCGAACGATGCGCCGACCGTCATCTCCATCGCGCCGGCCGCCAGCCACTGCTTGCGCAGATCGCTCTCGGTCAGATACGCCCAGACGCGCTCGATCGGGCCGGGCAGCCGGCGCTGGATCTTCAAGGTGGTGGGCTCGATCAGGCTGCCGTAGGCACTCCGGGTCGCAAGCTCGGTCATCGGTCATCTCCTTTGGGTTTGCGATACGACGATTGGGACGTCGGGGATTCCGACATCGGGGATTGGCGAGCCGCCTCCTCGCGGAGCAGCCGGTCGAGGGCATCCAGCCGGTCGGTCCAGAAGCGCTCGTAGAACCTCAGCCACTCGTGGGCCGAGGCGAGCGGCCCGGGCGCGAGCCGGCACAGATGGGTGCGGCCGCGCACCTCGCGGCGGATCAGCCCGGCGGTCTCCAGCGCTTTGATGTGCTTGGAGGCGGCCGCCAGCGACATGTCGAAGGGCGCAGCCAACTGCCCGACCGTCCGCTCGCCGCCGGCGAGCGTCTGCAGCATCTGGCGGCGCGTCGGATCGCCGAGGGCGTGGAAGACGGCGTCCAGCTGGGGGGTGAAAAGCTCAACCATACAGTTGAATATACGGCCGGCCCTCGGAATGTCAACCGTGTGGTTGAATAATTTTTCGAGCGCCCGACGAAAGGCTCTTCTCCCATTGCTTCAATGGATTAGCGGTAGGTTGACGGATTGGGACGGTCGCCCTAGTCTTTTAGGGCGATTGTCCTAATGGACCCCCCGCCGGCCGGAGACGTCATGAGCGCCAGGACGACCCGCTGTCACATCGTCGACGCCGCCGAACGGCTGTTCTATCGGCGCGGCTATGCACATACCTCGTTCTCCGACATCGCCGACGTCGTGCGCATCTCACGCGGCAACTTCTACTATCACTTCAAGACCAAGGACGAGATCCTCGACGCCGTAATCGCGGCGCGCGCGACCAGCACCGAGGCGATGCTGGCGCGGTGGGAGGCCGACAGCGCGGACCCGGCGGATCGGATCCGCAGCTTCATCCACATCCTGATCGCGAACCGCGCCGACATAAGCCGCTACGGCTGCCCGGTCGGCACGCTGGCGACCGAGCTCGCGAAGCTCGATCATGGCGCGCAGGCCGAAGCGAACCGCCTGTTCACGCAGTTCCGGACTTGGCTGCGCCGACAATTCGAACAGCTCGGCTGCGGCCCGGAGGCCGACGCCCTGGCGCTGCACCTGCTCGCCCGCAGCCAGGGCATCGCCACCCTGGCGACCGCCGGTCACGACGAGACGTTCATTCGCCGCGAAGTCGCGCTGCTGCGCGACTGGCTGACCGCGTGCATCGCGACCGCCGCGCAACCCGAAACATCAAGCGACTGAGGCGTGACAGGAGGCCGAGGCGATGTTCATCGTGCTGCTCAAATTCTCCGACAATCAGGCGCGGGCCAGCCAGCTCATGGATGGCCACAAGGCCTGGATCCAGCGCGGGTTCGACGACGGCGTGTTCCTGCTGGTCGGCACCCTGAAGCCGCAGCGCGGCGGCACGATCGTGGCGCATGCCACGTCGCTGTCGGATCTGCAGCGCCGGGTGAACGCCGATCCGTTCGTCGCGGAGAACGTCGTCAGCGCCGAGATTCTCGAGATCGCGCCGGCGAAGACCGATGCGCGGCTGGCGTTCCTGGCCGCCTGAGCGTCATGAGCGCGCCGCGCACGACCATCATCCCGGACTCCGACGGCAAGCCGCGCTGCCGCTGGAGCGCCGCCGCGCCCGAGTTCCTTGCCTATCACGACACCGAATGGGGTTTCCCGGTCGACGACGACCAGCGCCTGTTCGAGAAGCTGAGCCTCGAGGGGTTCCAGTCCGGGCTGAGCTGGCGCACCATCCTGGCCAAGCGCGAGAACTTTCGCGCCGCCTTTCGCGACTTCGATTTCCAGGCGATCGCGCGCTTCACCGCGCGCGACGTCGCCCGGCTGCTCAAGGACGCGGGCATCGTCCGTCACCGTGGCAAGATCGAGGCCGTCATCAACAACGCCAAACGAGCCCAGGAGCTCGTCGCAGCCGAAGGCTCGCTGGGCGCCTACCTGTGGCGCTACGCGCCCGACCCGCCGCAACGCAGCCTGGCCAAACCACAGACCGTCTCGACGTCGGCGGAATCGGTCGCCCTCTCGAAGGATCTCAAGAAGCGCGGCTGGACGTTCGTCGGCCCGACCACGGTCTATGCCTTCATGCAGGCGATGGGTCTGGTCAATGACCACGTCGTGGACTGCGTGATCCACGCCAAGGTCGAGCGGGCGCGGAAGGCGTTCAAGCGGCCAGGGCGCTGACCACGCGACACCTACGGGTCGCGCGTCAATTTCGCCTGATCCAGCCGACGGCCCACGCGCTCCGCTTCCGCCGCCGCGCGGTCCTTCTCAGCCTTGGTGCGGCCATGCTTCGCCCGGTTCTCGGCGGCTTGCTGCGCCTTGTCGTCGCGCCGCTTGTGTTTGCGCGCTTGGCGCAGATTGACGACGTCGGCCATCGTTCGACCTCAAGCCGAAGCCGGCCGCCCGAACCGCTCGGCCGCCCGCTGCCTCGCCTTCTCCGCCTCCGCCTCTCGGTTGCGCGGCGAGGCGTTGGTCTCGAGCCGGTCGACGAGGCGGCGGGCCACGTTGAACACCGCCTCGACCGCATCGCCGAAAGCGGCCTCATTGGCCTTCGAGGGCGCGTTGAAGCCGCTCAGCTTGCGCACGAACTGGAGCGAGGCGGCGCGGATCTCCGCATCGGTCGCCGGCGGATCGAAATTGAACAGTGTCTTGATGCTGCGGCACATGATCCTGCTCCCGTGCACTCCCATCGGCCATCGCGATCGATGCGCCCGAGTATTGGCTGACGGCAAGCGTCCAGCAATGGTTCGCCGAGCCGGTGGCGCGCGGCGACGATTGCGGCTACAGATCTTGCCGCCTTTTGTCTGACTTCCGGACCTCCCCCACATGCCGACATCGACCCGCGTTCCCGTGCCCGCCGCTCTGGATGGTCTGAAATGGCGGTGCATCGGTCCACCGCGGGGCGGGCGTGTCGTCGCCGTGGCGGGCGATCCCGTCGACAAGATGGTGGCCTATTTCGGGGCTTGCGCCGGCGGCATCTGGAAGACCATCGACGGCGGCGTCTATTGGCGCTGCGTCTCCGACGGCTTCATGGGCAGCGCCGCCGTCGGCGCCATCGCAGTCGCGCCCTCGGACCCGAACGTGATCTATGCCGGGACCGGCGAGACCAGCATCCGGGGCGACGTCTCGTACGGCGACGGCGTCTACCGGTCGACCGATGCCGGCCGGACGTGGGCCCGTGTCGGCCTCGCGGCGACCAAACATATCGGGCGCATCTGCATCCACCCGCGCGACCCCGACATCGCCTTCGTCGCGGCGCTGGGCGATGCCTTCGGGCCCAACGAGGCGCGCGGCGTCTTCCGCACGCGCGACGGCGGCAAGACCTGGCAGAAGGTGCTCCATCGCGACGCCGATACCGGCGCGGTCGACCTGTCCCTCGACCCCGCGAACCCCCGGATCGTCTTCGCGACGCTCTGGCAGGCCCGGCGCAACTTCTGGAACATCTCGAGCGGCGGGCCCGGCTGCGGCTTGTTCCGCTCGACCGACGGCGGCGACAGCTGGGAAGAAATATCCGCGGCGCCGGGGCTTCCCGCGCGTCCGCTCGGCAAGCTCGGCGTCAGCGTCTCGCCGGCACGGTCCGGCCGCGTCTTCGCGCTGGTCGAGGCGATCGGCTACGCCACCGGGCTTTACCGCTCCGACGATTATGGCCGGCGCTGGACCCAGGTGTCGTCGAACCGCGACCTCATGCACCGGCCCTGGTACTACACCCACGTGTTCGCCGACCCGCGGGATGCCGAGACGGTCTACGTCGCGAACCTGCAGATGTGGAAATCGACCGACGGCGGCGCCAGCTTCACCGAGATCAACACGCCGCACGGCGACAACCACGATCTCTGGATCGATCCCGTCGACCCCAACCGGCTGGTCCAAGGCAACGACGGCGGCGCCTGCGTGTCGTACAACGGCGGCACGACCTGGTCGTCGATCTACAACCAGCCGACCGCCCAGTTCTACCGCATCGATGTCGACAACCGGCATCCCTACCGGGTCTACGGCACGCAGCAGGACAACACGTCGATCGCGGTGCCCTCCGCCACCATCTGGGGCGCCATCACGCTCGGCGACTGCAGCTATCCGGGCACCGGCGAGAGCGGCTTCATCGCGGTCGACCCCAAGGACCCCGACATCGTCTATTGCGGCGCGATCGGATCGAGCCCGGGCGGCGCCGGCGCACTGCAGCGCTACGACTACCGCACCGGCCAGATCCAGCTCGTCAACGTCTGGCCGGAGGGCTCGCGGGGCGTCGCGCCGAAGCACCTCAAATACCGCTTCGCCTGGACCTACCCGATCGTGTTCTCGCCGCACCATCCCCACGCGCTCTACGCCGCGGGAAACCACGTCTTCCGCACGCGCGACGACGGCATGACGTGGGACGAGATCTCGCCGGACCTGAGCCTCGACGACGAGACCCGCCAGGGTCACTCCGGCGGCGACATCACCCGCGAGAGCGCCGGCGCCGAGGTCCACGCGACCTGCGCCTCGGTGGTGGAATCTCGTCATCGCAAGGGCGAGATCTGGGCCTCGACCGATGACGGGCTCGTCCACGTCAGCCGCGACGACGGTGCCGCCTGGCGGAACGTGACGCCGCCCGGCATGCCCGCGCTCGCCTATGTCGGCTGCGTCGAGATCTCGCCGCACGACCCCGACACGATCTACGTCGCGGCGACGCGCTACAAGCTTGCGGACTACGCGCCCTATTTGTTCCGCAGCATCGATAGCGGCAAGAGCTGGCGGTCGATCAACGGCGACTTCCCGGCGGGCGAAATCACCCGCGTGGTGCGCGCCGATCCGCAGCGGCGCGGCTTGTTGTTCGTCGGCACGGAAACCGGGGTGTTCGTCAGCCTCGACGACGGCCTGAGCTGGTCGCGCCTTGCGGGTGGTCTGCCGGTGGTCCCGGTCTACGACCTCAAGGTCAAGGACAGCGATCTGGTCGCCGGCACCCACGGGCGTTCGTTCTGGATTCTCGACGACATCGCGCCGCTGCGCGCGCTCGCCGACGGCAGCACCGCGACCCGTCTCATTCCGCCGCGCGCCACGATCCGGACGCGGCTGCGCTTCGGCGTGCTCCGCTCGGCGCGGCGCGGCATCTCCTTCGAGCTCGCCTTCGGCCTCGGCGGCGGCGTCGTCACGACCGCGCAGCCGGACGGCACCCGGGCGCGCGAGTATCTCGACATCGGCGAGAACCCGCCGAACGGCGTCATCGTCTATTACTGGCTCGGCGCGGGCGAGACGGGCCCGCTCACCCTCACCTTCCGCGACGCTGCCGGCGCCGCGATTGCAACCGTGCGCAGCGACGACGCCACACTGGAGCCCGCGCGGCGGCCGCGCACCGCGCCCGGGCTCAATCGCTATGTCTGGGACATGCAGTATCCCGCGCCGGTCAGGATCGACGCGTCCCTGGTCTCGCCGCGGAACAAGCCCCTGGCGGAAGCCGATCCCCCGGGTGGGCCCGTGGCGCCGCCGGGCGACTACAGCGTCGAGTTCGCGGTCGGATCGACCAAGGCCTCCGCATCCGTCACGATCGCGCGCGACCCGCGGCTCACGACGCCGATCGAGGGCCATCGCCGCCAGTTCGAGTTGCTGCGCGAGCTCACCCAGTCGCTCTCGCTCGTCAACCAATCGGTCAACCGCATCCGTCGCCTGCGCCGGCAGCTCGACGGGCTCGCCGACGCCGGCGGCGAGGCTCACGCCGATCTCGGCGAGCGGGCGAAGCGCGCCGCAGCAAGCCTGCACGCGATCGAAGCGGTCCTGGTCGACCTCGACCGCGAGTCGCCGCGCGACGTGCTGCGCCACCCCGCCGGGCTCGACGACACGCTGGTCGACCTCATCAACACGGTCGCCGTGTCGGACACCGCGCCGACCGCGTCGGCCGCCGCGGTCTCGCGCACCATCATCGCCAGGGTCGCCGGGGAGATCACGAAGCTGGACGCGCTCCTCCGCGACGACATCGCGGCGATCAACGTCCTCGCCGCCGAGCGCCGGCTCGCGCATGTCGCGGCCTGACGCTTGACACGCCGATAGAGACAGGGACCAACTCGGATCGCGCCCCATCAAGGAGATCGCCCGTGGACTTCATCGAGCAACTGTTCGGAATCTCGCCCGACGGCGGCGACGGCTCGCTCGAGGCGCTGTGGATCGCCGCGATCGTCTTCGCAGCCGTGGCGATTGTTTTCCGCCGGCGCATCATCGCCAGCCTCTCGCGCCGGGTCAGCCCTCGCTGAACCGTCCGCAGTCTGCGCCCCGGCGCAGCACGCGCTCCGCCGCCGGCAAAAACAAAACCGTCATCCCGGCGAAAGCCGGGACCCAGGGTCACGCACTCCGAAACCCGTCACGCGCTCCTGGATCCCGGCTTTCGCTGGGATGACGGG
>JACQAI010000680.1 GCA_016195115.1 Pseudomonadota bacterium | reverse complement strand
TCGGCAGCCAAGCCAAGCCGCCGTGCGCACGCATCGACCTGTTCAAGCAGCATGTCGGCTGGGACCCGCGCGAGATGTATCCGGCGGGCGCGCCGGCCAACAAGGCGCTCGCCGACGCGTGGACCTGGGACGCCTTCCTGGCGGCGGCCGAGAAGTGCCACAAGGCCGGCTATCCGTTCGGCATGCCGCTCGGGACCTTGTCCGACTCGGTCGACTGGGCCGGCTCGGTGTTCGTCGCGCATGGCGCGCAGCTGGTCGACGAGGAAGGCAAGATCACGGTCAAGTCCGACGCCACGCGTCAGGTGCTCGAGTGGTTCAAGAGGCTGGTGCCGTTCCTGCCGCCCGACGTGTTCGCCTGGGACGACGCCGCCAACAACAAGGCGTTGATCGCCGGCAAGAGCGCGCTGATCATGAACCCGCCGAGCGCCTGGGCGGTCGCCAAGCGCGACGCGCCCCAGGTCGCCGAGCAGCTCTGGACGTTCGGGCCGCCGGCCGGACCAAAGGGCCGCTACACCCCGTTCCTACCGTACTACTGGGGCATCTGGAAATTCTCGGCCAACCAGGCAGCGGCCAAGAGCCTGCTCGTCTACCTGTCGCAGCGCGCGGCGATCGAGCAGTTCGTCGCAGCGAGCAGCGGCTACGACCTGCCGCCGTTCGACAAGCTCAACGACTTCTCGACCTGGGCGACCGAAGGCCCGCCCAAAGGCACGCTCTATCACTATCCGCCGCGCGGCGATCAGATCACCTCATTGGCGGCCGCGCCGGCGCCGCCGCGCATCGCCAACCAGATCTACGTCCAGGCGACCATGACCAAGATGATCGCGCGCTGCACCCAGGGCGGCGAGGCGATCGACAAGACCATCGCCTGGGCGAGCGCGGAGCTCGAGGGCTTCATGCGCACGTAAAGACAAGGAATGCCATAACGGGGAGAACGCCGCCATGCCGACCGCCAGACTCTCTCGCCGCAGCTTCCTCGCGCGCACCGCGCTCGCCAGCTCCGCCGCCGTAGCAGCGCCGTTCGTGCGCGGCGCGCACGCCGCCGGCAAGCTCTCGCTCGGCTATTGGGACCATTGGGTGCCGGGCGCCAACAACGCGATGGCCAAGCTGTGCCGGGAATGGGCCGACAAGGAGAAGGTCGACCTGACGCTCGATCACATCACCTCGCAGGGCGAGAAGCTGCGCTTGACCATCGTCGCCGAGGGCCAGGCGAAGACCGGCCACGACATCCTGTCGATGGCGACCTGGTATCCGGGCGATCAAGCCGAGAACCTCGTGCCGATGGACGACATCGTAAAGGACCTGATCGCCGAGCAGGGTCAGCCGAGCAAGGTGGTCGAGTATCTCGGCAAATCGAAGGGCCACTGGATCGGCGTGCCGGCGACGGCGGGCAGCCAATCCAAGCCGCCGTGCGCGCGCATCGATCTGTTCAAGCAGCACGTCGGCTGGGATCCGCGCGAGATGTATCCGGCGGGCGCCGATCCCAAGGGCGACGACAAGTGGACGTGGGACGAGTTCCTGCGCGCCGCCCAGGCCTGCCACAAGGCCGGCTATCCATTCGGCATGCCGATGGGCACGACCGCCGACTCGGTCGACTGGGTCGGCGCCGTGTTCAATTCCTACGGCGCCCAGATGGTCGACGAGGAAGGCAAGATCACGGTCAACTCGGACGCCACCAAGCAGGTGCTCGAGTGGTTCAAGAAGCTGGTGCCGGTGCTGCCGCCCGACGTGTTCGCGTGGGACGACGCCGGCAACAACAAGTGGCTGGTCGCCGGCAAGGGCGCCTTGATCATGAACCCGCCGTCGGCCTGGGCGGTCGCCAAGCGCGACGCGCCCCAGGTCGCCGAACAGCTGTGGACGTTCGCCAACCCCAAGGGTCCGAAGGGCCGTTACACCACCTTCCTGCCCTTCTACTACTGCACCTGGAATTTCTCGAAGAACCAGGCGGCCGCCAAGAGCCTGATCCGCCATCTGTCGCGCCGCGAGTCGGTCGAGCAGCTGGTCGTGGCGAGCAGCGGCTACGACATCCCGCCGTTCGCCAAGCAGCACGACTTCAAGACCTGGCTCGAGGAGGGCCCGCCCAAGGGCACGCTCTATCACTATCCGCCGCGCGGCGACCAGATCACCTCGGTAGCCGGTGCGCCGGCGTCACCCAGCATCGCCAACCAGATCTATACCCAGGGGCTGATGACCAAGCTGGTCGGCCGCTGTACCCAGGGCGGCGAGACGATCGACAAAGCGATCACCTGGGCGACCCGCGAGCTCGAAGGCTTCATGCGCACCTAAGGCTCGCTTGTGCCTGCCACCCTCTCCCCGCCGGGGAGAGGGTTCGGGGTGAGGGGGGTTCGATGCGCGCGCTGCTGACGGCGCTCATCTACTTCGGCTCCTTCCTGGCGGTTGGCCTGATCGTCCGCTGGGCCGTCCGTCGCAGCCGGCCGCCCGAGCTCACCGAGGTTCATGGCCTCGCCGGATCCAACCGCGGCAAGCGCCGGGTCTTCCTGTTGGGATTCTGGCGAACCGAGGAGTGACGCGTCAGAGCTTGCACTCCTCGTGGTACGCGTCCTTGGCCTGCTCGAAGACGCGGGTCTTGGTCTTGATGTCGAGCGTGCCGTCGGCGCCGCGCACGATCTCGCCCATGTAGAAGTTCTGGATCGGGAAGTTGTTGTTGGCGAGCGCGAAGGCGCCGCGCGGCGAGTCGAATTTTGCGCCCTTGAGCGCGGCCAGCAGCGCCGCCGTGTTGCCCGGGTCGCCGGCCTTGCGCACCGCGGCGTCGATCATCTGGGCGGCGTCGTAGCCCTGCACGGCGTACATCGACGGCGTCTTGTTGTGCTTCTTGCGGTAGCCGTCGATGAACTTGCGGTTGGCCGGGTTGTCGAGGTCGGTGGTCCAGATCGTCGGCGTCACCGCCCCGAGCGCGGCGTCGCCGAGCGCCGGCAGGGTGACGTGATCGATCGTGAACGCCGAATAGAGCGGGATCTCCTTGGCGAGGCCGTACTGGGCGTACTGCTTGACGAAGGCGACGCCCATGCCGCCGGGGTAGAACACGAACACCGAGGCCGGCTTGGCGGCGCGCAGCGCGGTGATCTCGGCGGCGTAGTCGGGCTGGCCGACCGCGGTGTAGATCTCGTCGACGATCGTGCCCTTGAAGAACCGCTTGAAGCCGGCGATCGCGTCCTTGCCGGCCTGGTAGTTGGGCGCCATCAGGTACGCGCTCTTGATGCCCTGCTGCTGCACGTAGGCGCCGGTCGTGCTGTGCATCTGGTCATTTTGCCAGGAGGTGGAGAAAAAATACGGCGAGCACAGCTTGCCGGCGATCGGCGACGGCCCGGCGTTGGCGCTCAGCACGATCGTCTTGGCCTCGATCGCCGGCGGGTAGATCGCCATCAGGACATTGGAGAAGATGTGGCCGGTGATGATCTGGACCTTCTCCTTCTCGATCAGGCGGCGCGCCTCCTGCAGCCCGACGTCGGGCTTGAGCTGGTCGTCGATCTTGGTCACCTGGGTCTCGACGCCGCCGAGCTTGCCGCCGGCCTGGTCGACGCCGAGCTCGAAGCCGTTCCAGACCTCGACGCCGATCAGGCCGCCGGGCCCCGTCAAGGTGGCGAGAAACCCGACGCGCAGCGAGTCCGCGGCAGCACCGCCGGCCGCCGCCATACCCAAGGTCGCGGCGAGCGCCGCCCCCCACACCGCAGCCTTCATGACCCGTTCCCCTTTGCTATGAGCTTGACGAGCTCGCCCTTGATGACCTTGCGCGTCGGCGTCAGCGGCATCGCGGCGATTGCCTCGAGGCGCTCCGGCCATTTGAGCTTGGCGACGCCGTGCTGCGCCAGCCAGGCGCATAATGTCTCAAGGGTCAGGGTCGCACCCGGCTTGAGCACGACGAAGCAGCAGGCGCGCTCGCCGAGCACCGGATCGGGCATCGGCACGATTGCGCTCTGCAACACCGCGCCGTGGCGGTCGATCAGCGCCTCGACGTCCGACGGGTTCAATTTCACGCCGCCGCGGTTGATGATGTCCTTGAGCCGGCCGGTGATGCGTACGTGACCTGTCTCGTTCATCACCGCCAGATCGCCGGTGCGCAGCCAGCCGTCCGGGGTGAAGGCGCCGTCGTTGGCCGCATCGTTGTCGAAATAGCCGGGGAACACCGAGCAGCCGCGCACCTGCAGCTCGCCCTCGGTGCCGGCCGGCAGCGGCGCGTTGGCCGGATCGGCGATGCGCGCCTCGCTGCCCGGGGTGGCGCGGCCGATCCAATCGTGGCGCTGCGCCGGCGACTCGGTGGGATCGCCCAGCAAGACCGCGAAGGTTTCGGTCATGCCCCACAGCTCGAACACCTTGCCGCCGGGCAGCGCGGCCTCGAGGCCCAGCTTGAGCGCCGGCGCGCAGTACGAGCCCGAGGTGATGACCTGGCGGAGGCTCTTGAGGTCGCGGCCGTCGAGCAGCTTGGCGTGCAGCAGCGCCGCGGCGTGCGCCGGCGCCAGGAAGGCGTGGGTCGGCCGCGCCGTCTCCAAGAGATCGGCGAGCGCCGGCGGCGTGAACACCGGCAGCGGCACGAAGGTGGCGCCGGCCATCAGCGCGACGTTGGCGATGTAGAGCCCGAACGCGTGGGTCAGCGGCGCGGCGCCGAGCACGCGGTCACCCGGCTTGAGATCGAACGTCGGCAGGCACAGGCGCGGGTTGGCGAGCAGCGACTGGAAGCTGTGCGGCACCGCCTTGGGCGCCGCCGAGGTGCCCGAGGTGTAGCACATCACCGCCGGATCGGCGGCTACCGGCGCCGGCACGGCGCCCCGGTCG
>JACQAI010000753.1 GCA_016195115.1 Pseudomonadota bacterium | reverse complement strand
GCGTCCGATCCGGTGATGTGGCGCGACGTCTTCCTCAACAACCGCGACGCCGTGCTCGAGATGCTCGGCCGGCTCTACGAGGACATCGCGATCCTGCAGCGTGCCATCCGGGTCGGCGACGGCGCCACGCTCGAGGCCCACTTCACCCGCACCCGCGCGATCCGCCGCGGCATCATCGCCGCCAAGCAGGCCTGAGCCTTGAGGAGCGCTCGCGAGGCTTCGCCCCCGCCGCTTGGGTCGTGAGGTTGGCGCTCGCGGGGCATCGCCCCGCCGCTTGGGTCTTGAGGTTGGCGCTCGCGGGGCTTCGCCCCTGCCGCGCTACTTCAGCTTAAGGGGGTAGAGGCGGGTCAGGCGCATCGGCCCGACATAGAACCAGCCGTCCTGGGCGGTGAGCGGCACGTTGAGCACGCGCTCGCCCTCGGCGCTGGGTGTCGCGATCGCGGACAGCAGCAACTTGGCGAGCTGGGCGTCGCGCGGATTGACCGAGCCGGCCGCGGTCAGCCGGTCGATCGCCGCGTCGAAGCCGCGGATCGCGGCGGTCGCCGCGCCCATCGGCCGCAGCTGATTGTCGAGCGCCAAGGTGCCGTTGGCGGCCACCCGGATGCCCGATGAGCTCAAGGTCAAGCGCCGGACCTCGACGGTGCCGCCATCGTCGCGCCACGCCGGCACCGATTGGTCGGGTGGGCCGGACGGGATCGCGCCCATCAGCTCGACCTCCAGGTTGGCGGTGACCGGCGCGCGGCCGGCCTGGCCGAGCAGCTCGGTGACCAGATCGTTGACGCCAAAGCCGAGATCGGCCGCGACCGCGAGATGGTCGCCGGGCGGCGTGCGATAGAGCCGGAGGTCGAAGCCGAGCTGGCTCGCCTGGATGCCGACCGCGGGATCGACCAGCTGCAGCTTGGGGCCGACCAGCTCGATCAGATAACGTCCGGCGTCGCGCCGGCCGGCTTCGAGCCGGACCAGGGCGTCGTCGCAGTCGAGCGTCGCCTCGAGGCGCGCGCCGTCGCGCTGTGCCACCAGCCGATTCTCGCCACGATTGCGCAAGGTCACACGATCGAGGCGCCACGGCACGATCTCGATCCGCACGCTGGGCGCGCGCCATTCCCAGGCGATCGTGCCGGACCCGCGCGCCGGCGCGACCAGCCTGGGCTCGGGGATCTGGGCCGCGACCTTCGAGGGAAACCCGGTCGCCGAAGGCGATCCGTAGGCGACCTGCCAGCCCTCGGCACGGCGCGCTTCGGCCCAGCCGTCGAGCGCCGCGATCAGTTGGCGCGCTGCGACGTACCACGCACCGAGCCACAGCCCGGCCGCGCCCGCGACCAGCAGCAGCACGATGAGGACCAGACGGCGCATGAGGGCGATGATCGCTGATTGTCGGGATCGGCAAGAATCAAGGGCTCGAGCGGCGCGAGCGCGAGAAATGCCGCAGCTTATACGAGCGGCCGGATCAAGTGGAAGCCACCGCGCGCCGCCTCTACACTCCAGCGCCGCCGCCATGACCAAATCCGCCGCATACAGCGCCAAGGCCGACCTCGGGATCGCCGCGCCCGGCCTATTCGTGGTGCTGTGGAGCAGCGCCTTCATCACCGCCAAGCTCGCCGTGATCGACGCCGAGCCGCTCACGTTCCTGGGCGTGCGTTTCGTGCTCGCCGCCGCTCTCATGGCCTTGCTCGCGGCGGCGTTGTCGGCGCCCTGGCCGTCCACGGTCCGGGCGATCGGCCATGCCGCGGCCGTTGGGCTGTTGATCCATGCGACCTACCTGGGCGGCGTGTTCGTCGCGATCAGGCATGGGCTGCCATCCGGGATGGCGGCGCTGATCGTCAGCTTGCAGCCGCTGCTCACCGGCGCCCTGTCGGGGTTGCTGCTCGACGAGCCCGTGACGCCGCGCCAATGGCTCGGCCTCGGGCTCGGCATCGTCGGCACCGGCCTCGTGCTCGAGCAGAAGCTGGGCGTCGGCGGGGATGCCTGGAGCGTCGCGTCGGCCTTCCTGGCGCTGATCGCGATCACGCTCGGCACGATCTATCAGAAGCGCTTCGGCGCCGGCATGGACCTGCGCACCGGCACGGCGGTGCAGTACGTCGCGTCTGCCGTCGTGCTGTTGGCCTTGGCCGCCGGCACCGAGACCATGCACATCGATTGGACGCCGATGCTCATTCTGGTCATGGCTTGGATGACCCTGGCGATCTCGCTCGGCGCCATCACGCTCTATTTCGTGCTGATCCGGCGCGGCGCCGCCGCGCGCGTCGCCAGCCTGATGTATCTGGTCCCGCCGTTGACCGCGTTGATCGCCTGGCCGCTGTTCGGCGAGACCCTGGGACCGCTGGCGCTGGTCGGCATGGCGCTCGCGGCCGTCGGGGTCGCGTTGGCGAACCGATGACCGACAGCTCCACGTCGGCCGGCTATTGGGTGTTCGGCTACGGCTCGCTGATGTGGGATCCGGGCTTCGTCCACGACACCGTGCAGCCGGCGCGGCTGATCGGCTATCACCGCCAGTTCTGCCTCTATTCCTATCGCTATCGCGGCACGCCGGAGCGGCCGGGTCTGGTGCTCGGGCTCGATCGCGGCGGCAGCTGCCGCGGGGTCGTCTACCGCGTGCCGGACGATGCGGTCGCGGCGACCAAAGCGTATCTGTGGGAGCGCGAGCTCGACGACTACGCCTACCTGCCCAAGCTCCTGACCGTGCGCCATCCGGGCGGCACGGTGCGCGCACAGGCCTTCGTCGTCGACCGGCGCCAACCGCAATATGCCCGGCTCGAGGTCGACGCGATCGCCGCAATCATCGCGCGCGGCGTCGGCCAGCGGGGCAGCAACCGCGACTATCTGGACAACACGCGCGGCCACCTGCACGAGCTCGGCATCGTCGACCACGGGCTCGAGCGCGTCGCCGCGCGCGTGCGCGCGCTCGCCGGCGTGCCGGCGCCGGCCTGAGCCATGCTCTCGATCGTCATCCCGACCCTCAATGCGGCGGCGTCGCTGCCGGCGACCTTGTCGAGCCTCTGTGCAGGCCTCGCCGCCGAGATCATCGTGGTCGACGGCGGCTCGGCGGACGACACCGAAGCGGTGGCACGGGCGCACGGCGCCACGGTCGTCGCGGC